>CAYZFG010000045.1:0-20382 GCA_964477665.1 uncultured Staphylococcus sp. | reverse complement strand
CGACCCCATCATGTACCGCATCATCAAGCATCCTCACCACCGCACCGGCACCAAGTGGAAAGTCTACCCGATGTATGACTTCGCCCATGGCCAGAGCGACTATTTCGAGGGTGTCACCCACTCTATCTGTACGCTGGAATTTGTACCTCACCGTCCGCTCTACGATTATTTCGTTGACGAACTGGCCGACGAGACATACCGTCCCCGCCAGATTGAGTTTAACCGCCTCAACCTCACCTACACCGTGATGTCCAAGCGCAAGCTGCTGCAGCTTGTCAAGGAAGGACTCGTGGCCGGTTGGGACGACCCCCGTATGCCCACCATCTCCGGTCTGCGTCGCCGCGGTTACACTCCCCGCGCTATCCGCAACTTCATCAATACGATCGGTTATACAAAGTATGAGGCGCTCAACGACATCTCGCTGCTCGAACATGCCGTGCGCGACGATCTCAACGCCGTAGCTACCCGCGGTATGGCGGTGATTAACCCCGTGAAGGTTGTCATCACCAACTATCCCGAAGGTCAGGTAGAAATGGTGGAGATGGAAAATAATCCCGAGGATCCCGCCGCCGGCACTCACTCCATGCCCTTCACCCGCGAAATCTATATAGAACGCGATGACTTCATGGAGAATCCTCCCAAGAAATTCTTCCGTCTTGCCCCTGACGGTGAAGTGCGCCTCAAGGGTGCTTACATCATCAAGTGCACCGGTGTGAAGAAAGATGCTGAGGGTAATATCGAGGAAATCTATTGTACCTACGACCCCGAGACCCGCAGCGGACTGCCCGGCAGTATGCGCAAGGTTAAGGGTACGCTCCACTGGGTTTCGGCTGAAAAGGCTGTAGATGCCACCGCCCGACTCTATGACCGCCTCTTCTCGGTAGAAAATCCTGCCGCCGAGACTGAGCGCGACTTCCGCGAGATGCTTAATCCCGACTCGCTCAAAGTAGTGGAAGGCATCAAGATAGAGCCTTACCTTGCTGAGATTGCACGCCCCGGCTTGCCCCTGCAGTTCCAGCGCATAGGCTATTTCACCCTTGACCCCGATTCCACCCCTGACCATCTTATCTTCAACCGCACCATCGCCCTCAAGGACACTTGGGAAAAGATGAAAGGTAAGTAAAAGTATAATATCTTATAATTTTACTGACGCTGTCGCCGGTTTCATTCCCGGCTGTCAGCGTCAGTTTTATTAAATAGTGTTATAATTTTGCTTTGCAACTGAAAAATAGTTACCTTTGTCTGTATATTATTAATCAAATGGGAACTAAAGAAAAGCTCATAAACCGCTTTAAGGCGCAGCCGAGAGATTTCACATGGAATGAATTCCTGCGACTATTCAACCTGCTTGGTTTTGTCCTCGATAATAAAGGAAAGACCAGCGGGTCAAGGGTTATCTTTACAAAAGATACTCTCAGCTATATCGCTCACAAGCCGCATCCTGACAAATTCATTAAAGGTTATGTGATGAGACAGACTTTAGATTTCCTTACTAAAAATAAATTGATATGAATACTATTACTTATAAAGGTTACATAGGTAGCGTCGAGTTCAGCGATGAGGATAATAGCCTTTTTGGACGAGTGCTTGATCTCCCTGATGATACGCTGATTAGCTATGAAGGAGAGACGGTGAGTGAACTTCGTGATGATTTTCATGGCGCTGTGGATGATTATCTCGCGTTGTGTGAACGTGAAGGCAGGGAGCCCAGGAAAAGCTATTCCGGTTCGCTCAACATACGCCTTACTCCCGATATACACTCACGTGTAGCGGCTCTCGCCCGTCAAGCCGGGATTTCTATTAACGCTTTTATTCGTAAAGCAGTTGAAAATCAGATAGCTTCGTTGCTGTAATATGAACGAATTACCTATATCGACTTTCACGATTCCTAATGGTATGCGCGTGGTGCATTGCCATCGACAGGGCGAGGTGGAGTATTGCGGCGTGGCGGTTAATGCAGGTTCGCGCGACGAACTCACTCCTGACCGTTACGGCCTGGCTCACTTCGTGGAGCATACTATATTCAAGGGTACGCGACACCGTCGTTCCTGGCATATCATCAACCGCATGGAGGCCGTGGGTGGCGAGCTCAACGCTTATACCACAAAAGAGGAAACCTACGTATATTCGACATTTCCGAAGGGTAACTTACGTCGTGCCGCCGAGTTGATTGCTGACCTTGTGAAGCGATCGTCGTTTCCTCAGGCTGAGATTGACCGCGAGCGTGATGTGGTGGCTGACGAGATTAACTCGTATTCCGACATTCCTTCCGACGGTATCTATGATGACTTTGAGGACCTGATTTTCGCCGGTTCGACTTTAGGACATAATATCTTGGGCACCGTCGACTCGATTTCCGGCTTTACACCCATGGTGTGTCGCGACTACCTTGACCGCTTCTATACTCCCCGGGAGATGGTATTTTTCTACTCCGGTCCCACTGCCCCACGGCAGGTTGAGAGGATAGTAGGAGAGTACTTCGGGACGCTTTCGCTGCCTGACCATCCTCGCGAGCGAGTTTTGCCGCCGGTTGTGGAGCAATTTGATCAGGTAAAAGAAATCTCGTCGCACCAGTCGCATGTGGTGATGGGCGCGAGAGTGGGTGGACTTTTTGATTCAGGGCGATATGCCATGGCACTGCTGACCAATATCCTCGGAGGCCCGGGCATGAACTCGCTGCTCAATGTGGAGCTGCGCGAGCGCCGCGGACTGGTTTATTCCATTGATGCCTCTACAAGTCACCTCACTGATACCGGACTGTTTACTATATATTTCGGCTGTGACCACGACGATGCTCCCCGATGCCGCCGACTGGTAGTCAATACCATTGACCGCATAGCTCAGGGAGCCATTAACGAGCGACGACTCGCGCAGGCCAAGCGGCAGTATGCAGGGCAGCTCGTAATCTCGTCGGTCAACGCCGAGCAGACCACACTTTCACAAGGCCGCTCAATGCTTTACTTCGGCACTGTGTCGCCTCTCTCCGTCACACTTGACCGCATTGCGGCCGTCACCGTCGACGAAATTACTTCCGCGGCGCAACGTCTCACCGAACTCTCGGTGCTTACTTTGCGTTAGTAATCTACAAAAAATAACTTGGAAAATTTTATTAGTCTTTTCGGCTATTTTTGTTATACCTTTTAGTTACATAGCTCGCTATGCGCCCGCAAGGTTAAACTAAAATCCCTCGAAAATCCTCATAAAATTTTTACCAACTTATTTTTTTTACGATTACTAATTTGAAAAAATATTCTTAAATTTGCACTCGATTCTAATGAAAAAGAATATGAATGATATCCGACTTGACAGCATCGAGGAAGCTCTCGAAGATTTCCGCAATGGAAAATTTGTGATCGTGGTTGATGATGAAAACCGCGAAAACGAGGGCGACCTCATCGTTGCTGCCGAAAAGGTGACCGAAGATCATGTCAACTTCATGATTTCCAATGCTCGCGGCGAACTTTGCGCTCCGCTCTCCATCTCCCGCTGCAAGGAGCTCGGCCTGACACATCAGGTTGAAGACAATACATCGATGCTCGGCACCCCCTTCACCGTCACCGCCGACCTTCTCAAAGGATGCACCACGGGAGTGAGCGTGCATGACCGCGCCGCTACTATCCGTGCCCTTGCTGACCCCGCTTCGGTTCCCGAGGATTTCGGTCGTCCCGGTCACGTGCATCCACTCTACGCTCAGGATGCCGGTGTGCTCCGTCGCGCAGGCCACACCGAGGCCGCCATTGACCTTGCCCGTCTCGCCGGTATGCAGCCCGCTGCAGCCCTCATAGAGATACTCAACGAGGACGGCACTATGGCTCGCTTACCCCAGCTCCGCAAGAAAGCCGACGAGTGGGGGCTCAAACTGATTTCAATAGAAGACCTTATAGCCTACCGCCTTGCCAAGGAATCACTCGTGGAAAAAGGCGTGGAAGTGGATATGCCCACGGCCCACGGCCATTTCCGCCTCGTGCCGTTCCGCCAGAAGAGCAACGGCCTGGAACACATCGCTCTGATTAAGGGTGATGTGGCCGACGGCGAGCCGGTACTTGTGCGCGTTCACTCTTCCTGTGCCACCGGCGATATATTCGGCTCCATGCGCTGCGACTGCGGCGACCAGCTCCATAAGGCGATGGAAATGATCGAGAAAGAGGGCAGTGGTGCTATTGTCTACCTCAATCAGGAGGGACGTGGCATAGGCCTCATGGATAAAATCCGCGCTTACAAGCTTCAGGAAGAGGGCCTTGACACTGTAGATGCCAATCTTCACCTCGGCCATAAAGCCGATGAACGCGACTATGGCGTGGGTGCCAATATCCTCCGTGACCTCGGTATTCAGAAGATGCGCCTTATGAGCAACAATCCTGTAAAGCGCGTGGGCCTCGAAGGTTACGGACTTGAAGTAGTGGAGAATGTCCCTATCGAAATCGCCCCCAACCGCTACAACCGTCGCTACATGCTCACCAAAAAAGAACGCATGGGGCACCATCTTGACCTCTGATAACTTTTTTTGAAAAAACTTTGTAAACCATTTGCATGACTCATGCAAATGGTTTATCTTTGCGCTTATATAATGAGTGTAGTTTTTACACTTAATCAACCTTATATCATGAAAAAACTATTATTACCCGCTATCGCAGCGGCCTCAGTCGTAGCCTTAGCATCATGCGACGGAAAGCCATCAATGGCAGGGATGAATCCTGCGGCATTTGAAACTACCGTCGACGGAAAATCCACAGCGCTTTATTGTATCAAAAGCTCCGGTGGCATGGAAGTGGCAAT
The DNA here is from genome assembly GCA_964477665.1 of uncultured Staphylococcus sp. GTDB lineage: Bacteria > Bacteroidota > Bacteroidia > Bacteroidales > Muribaculaceae > Duncaniella. Next base: position 15,606 of record CAYZFG010000045.1, on the reverse strand, counting down.
CACCAATTACGGAGGCCGTATCGTGGCGCTCGATGTTCCCGGTGCCGACGGGAAGATGCGCGACGTAGTATTAGGCTTTGACAGTATTCAGGCTTATTTCCCCGAAAACAATCCCCAGGATTTCGGTGCGACTATCGGCAGGTATGCCAACCGTATAGACCACGGCCGACTCGTGATCGACGGCGATACTGTCCGTCTCCCCGTCAACAATTTCGGCCACACTCTCCACGGTGGCCCTAAGGGTTGGCAATATCAGGTATTTGATGCCGAGCAGCCCGACGACTCCACACTCATTCTCAGCATAGTCTCACCCGACGGCGACAACGGTTTTCCCGGCACTGTCAAGGCATCGGTTACCTTTACGGCTCTTTCAGGCAATAAGCTCGATATCAAGTATCAGGCCGAGAGCGACGCCCCCACGGTAATAAATATGACCAATCACTCCTATTTCAATCTATCTGGCGACCCTGAGGTTGCGGTGACGGAGCATACTTTACAGGTTGCCGCTTCGTCGTTTACCCCCGTGGATTCCACCTACATGACCATCGGTGAGATACTTCCGGTGAGCGGTACTCCCATGGATTTCACCACCGCCAAGCCCATAGGACTTGAGATAGGCATGACCGATGATATTCAGATTAAGAACGGCAACGGCTATGACCACAACTGGGTGCTTGACACCGATGGTGACATTTCCCGCATTGCCGCAACACTCTACAGTCCCGCCAGCGGCATAGGCATGAATATCTATACGGTCGAGCCGGGTCTTCAGGTTTACTCCGGCAACTTCCTCGACGGCACCGTAAAGGGCAAGCAGGGTATCGTATATAATCAACGCACCGGCATTGCGCTCGAAACGCAGCACTATCCTGATTCGCCCAATAAACCCGAGTGGCCCTCGGTTATCCTTCGTCCAGGCGAGACATATACTTCCCATACCATACTCGAATTTTATACCTTAAAATAATATCTATGGCTTTACTTGACTGGATTGTCATCGCCATTTTCGCCCTTGCACTCGTGGGGGTGATTCTTTGGGTGATGAAGCAGAAACAAAACAACGCCGCCGACTACTTCCTCGGCGGTAAGGACGCGACCTGGATAGCGATAGGCGCGTCGATCTTCGCATCTAATATCGGCTCAGAGCACCTCATCGGTCTGGCCGGTTCGGGAGCTTCCTCGGGCATGGCTATGGCTCACTGGGAGATACAGGGCTGGATGATACTGCTGCTCGGCTGGGTATTCGTGCCGTTTTACTCGCGCTCGATGGTCTACACCATGCCCGAATTTCTTGAGCGACGCTTCAACCCTCAGTCGCGCACTATCCTCGCCACTATTTCGCTCATAAGCTACGTGCTCACTAAAGTGGCCGTGACAGTCTATGCCGGCGGACTCGTATTTCAGCAGGTATTTGGCATCGAGACACTGTGGGGTATTGATTTCTTCTGGATCGCAGCAATAGGTTTGGTACTACTTACAGCCCTTTATACCATCTTCGGCGGTATGAAATCAGTGCTCTATACTTCTGTGCTACAGACGCCTATCCTTCTGCTCGGTTCGCTCATCATACTTGTGCTCGGCCTGAAAGAACTGGGCGGTTGGGACGAAATGATGCGTATATGCTCAGGCGTTAAGGTCAACGAATACGGTGACTCGATGGTAAATCTTATCCGCAACAACGGCGACCCGCAGTATCCGTGGCTCGGCGCTCTTGTAGGCTCGGCTGTGATAGGCTTCTGGTACTGGTGTACTGACCAGTTTATCGTGCAGCGCGTGCTCTCGGGAAAAGATGAGAAAGAAGCCCGCCGCGGTACAATCTTCGGTGCCTATCTCAAGCTCCTTCCAGTATTTCTCTTCCTCATTCCCGGCATGATAGCCTTCGCCCTCCATCAGAATGCTATCGAAGCCGGAACCGAAGGCTTCCTACCGATGCTTGCTAACGGGAATGTGAATTCCGACGCCGCCTTCCCCACACTCGTGGCCAAGCTCCTTCCCGCAGGTGTCAAGGGATTGATAGTGTGCGGTATCCTCGCTGCCCTCATGTCGTCGCTCGCATCACTCTTCAACTCCTCTGCGGCTCTCTTCACCATTGACTTCTACCAGCGTTACCGTCCTGATACCGACCCCAAGAAGCTCGTGCGCATCGGTCAGGTGGCTACCGTGGTAATCGTAATCCTCGGCATCCTGTGGATTCCCGTGATGCGCTCGGTGGGCGATGTGCTCTACCTCTACCTTCAGGACGTGCAGTCAGTGCTCGCCCCCGGTATCGCAGCCGCCTTCCTCATAGGTATTCTGTGGAAGCGTGCCTCGGCTCAGGGTGGTATGTGGGCGCTTCTTTCCGGCCTTATCATAGGCCTTACCCGTCTCGGTGCCAAGGTATATTACAGCAACGCCGACATTATCCCCGGCACGGATCCCTCGCTTTTCCAGTATCTCTTCTATGACTGCAACTGGCTCTTCTTCTGCGGCTGGATGCTTGTGTTCTGCCTCGCGGTGGGAGTGATAGTTTCACTTTTCACCAAGGCTCCGACGGAGGAAAAGATACAAGGCCTCGTGTTTGGCACGGCTACCCCCGAGCAGCTTGCCGCAACGCGTGCCAGCTGGAACGCGTGGGATGTGGTCAACACCATAATCATCCTCGGTATCACGGTGGCTTTCTACGTTTACTTCTGGTAATAGATTTGGTAACATGTCCTTCTACAGCGAGAATCCGCGTTTCTACGTAGCTGTCGACTGCATCATATTCGGCTTGGTCGAGGGGCGGCTCTGTTTGCTCCTCACCAAGCGCGATTTTGAACCCGAGAGGGGAAAGTGGTCGGTCATGGGCGGATTCGTGCAAGAAGGGGAGAGTGTGGATGCCGCTGCCCGACGGGTGTTGCATAGCCTCACCGGACTTGAAAACGTGTACATGGAACAGGTGCACGCTTTCGGCGACGTAGATCGCGACCCCGGCGAAAGAGTGATTTCGATTGCTTATTACGCATTGCTCGGCCCGGCTGACTATGACCCGAAGCTTCTCGCTGATCACCATGCCTCGTGGACTCCGCTCGAAGAGCTTCCGGCACTCGGCTTTGATCACCCGGCGATGGTGGCCCGGGCTCTTGCCATGATTCGCCGTCAATTTTCAACGATGCCTATAGGATTTAATCTCCTTCCCCAACTGTTCACTCTCACACAGCTTCAGACCCTCTACGAGACCATCCTCGGCGAGCCGGTCGACAAGCGTAATTTTCGCAAGCGTATTTCAGAGACGGGATGCATAGAGAAAACTGACCTTATCGACAAGTCAGGCTCGCGACGCGGCGCCTCGCTGTATCGCTTCAACGAGGGCAAGTATGAGCCCAATGGAAAATTTAGAATTTAGAATTAAGATTTATACAATACGATATGCTTGAAGAACTTAAAAAGGAGGTCTATAAAGCCAATGTAGACCTTGTGAAGCATGGTCTGGTCATCTTTACCTGGGGCAACGTGTCGGGTATTGACCGTGAGAAAGGACTTGTGGTAATCAAGCCCAGCGGTGTGGATTACGACACCATGACTCCTGATGATATGGTGGTCGTAGACCTGATGACGGGCAAAAGGGTAGAGGGGGATCTCAAACCGTCGTCCGACACTCCTACTCATCTGGCACTCTACCGCGCGTTTCCCGAGATAGGGGGCATAGTCCACACTCATTCCACCTACGCCACAGCGTGGGCACAGGCGGGTGTTGACCTCCCCAACATCGGTACTACACATGCTGACTATTTCCACGACGCCATTCCCTGCACCCCCGATATGACCCGCGAGGAGGTGGAGAATGACTATGAGCTCAATACCGGCCTTGTGATTGTTAAACGTTTTGAAAACCTGAACCCCGTGCACACTCCCGGTGTTCTCGTGAAAAACCACGGACCATTTGCATGGGGCAAGAATCCTCACGATGCAGTTCATAATGCCGTGGTGATGGAGCAGGTGGCCAAGATGGCTTTCGTGAGCTACACGGTCAATCCCGCCCTCACCATGAATCCGCTGCTCGTGGAGAAGCATTTCAATCGCAAGCATGGTCCGGGAGCATATTACGGTCAGTGATTATAACTTCAAAAAACTAAATATTATGTACGAAAATTATGAAATATGGTGGGTGACCGGCGCTCAGCTCCTCTATGGAGGCGATGCAGTAGTCACCGTAGATGCTCACTCGCGTGAGATGGTCGACGGACTTAACAACTCGGGAAATCTCCCGGTAAAGATCGTCTATAAGGGCACTGCCAATTCCTCTAAGGAGGTTGAGGATATAATGAAGGCGGCCAACAATGACCCGCGTTGTGCCGGTATCATCACCTGGATGCATACTTTCTCTCCCGCCAAGATGTGGATTCACGGATTGAAGATTCTGTCAAAACCCCTCCTTCATTTCCACACCCAGTACAATGCCGAGATACCCTGGAAGACCATGGATATGGACTTTATGAATCTCAATCAGAGCGCCCACGGCGACCGTGAGTTTGGCCACATCTGCGCCCGCATGCGCGTGCGTCGCAAGGTGGTGACCGGCTACTGGAAAGATGCCGAGACGCAGAAACACATCGCCGTATGGCAGCGTGTGTGCGTCGGTTGGGCTGACTCTCAGGATATGCTCATAATCCGTCTGGGCGACCAGATGAACAATGTGGCCGTGACCGACGGCGACAAGGTCGAGGCCGAAATACGCATGGGTTATCATGTCGACTATATGCCTTTCAGCTCGCTCATGCGCTACTTTGATGCGATTAAAAATGAGGATGTAGATGCTCTCGTAGAGGAGTATTTTGAGCTCTATGCCCACGATAAAAAACTTGAGGACAAGAAGAGCGAGGAGTATCGCAAGGTGTGGAACTCAGCCAAGGCCGAGCTCACCCTCCGCGCCATGCTCAAAGATAAAGGGGCCAAGGGCTTCACCACTAATTTTGATGACCTCGGCGACTTCAATGTTGAGGAGACCGGGCGCGGCTTTGACCAGATTCCCGGCCTTGCTTCGCAGCGACTCATGGCCGAGGGCTACGGATTCGGTGCCGAAGGTGACTGGAAATCTGCCGCGCTCTACCGCACGCTTTGGGTGATGACCCGCGGCATGGAGGGCGGATGCTCGTTCCTTGAAGATTATACTCTTAATTTCGACGGTAAGAAGAGCTCGATTCTTCAGGCTCACATGCTTGAGGTGTGCCCGCTCATCGCCGAGAAGCGCCCGCGTCTTGAGGTGCATTTCCTCGGCATAGGTGTGCGCAAGACTCTCACCGCCCGCCTCGTGTTTACCTCCAAGCCTGAGAAGGGTGTGACGGCTACCGTGGTTGACCTTGGTAATCGCTTCCGCTTGATAGTCAACGATGTAGAATGTGTTAAGTCAAAGGAACTCCCCAAACTCCCGGTTGCCTCGGCTCTGTGGATTCCCATGCCCGACTTCGAGACCGGTGCTACAGCATGGATACTTGCCGGCGGTACCCACCACTCATGTTTCTCTTACGACGTGACGCCTGAATTCTGGGAAGACTATGCCGAGATTGCAGGAATCGAGATGGTGCATATCGACAAGAACACCACTATCGAGAATTTCAAGCAGACACTCCGTGTCAACGAAGTATATTACATGCTCAATAAATCTCTCTACCTCTGATGATTGACGCTCGAAATATCATAGCTGACGGCAAAGCCGTGCTCGGAATTGAGTTTGGCTCCACGAGAATCAAGGCCGTCCTCATCGGCCCTGATTTCTCGCCGCTTGCCGCCGGTGTGCATGACTGGGAAAACCGCCACGTCGACCGGCTGTGGACATACACGCTCGACGATATTACCGGCGGTCTGCAAGACTGTTACGCTGATCTTCGCAAGAAAGTGATGCGCGACTATGGCGTTGAGATAGAGCACCTTGCCGGGATAGGTATCAGCGCGATGATGCATGGCTACATGGCCTTTGATGCCAAGGGTGAATTGCTCGTGCCTTTCCGCACGTGGCGCAACACCAATACCGGACGCGCGGCCAAGGAGCTGTCAGAGCTCTTTGAATTCAATATCCCGCTTCGCTGGAGCATCTCTCACCTTTATCAGGCAGTGCTCGACGGCGAGACCCATGTGCCTGAGATCGACTATATCACTACGCTTGCCGGTTACGTGCATACTCTTCTCACAGGCGAGAAGGTATTGGGTATAGGTGATGCCTCGGGTATGCTTCCCATAGATGATACCACGCATGGATATGACAAGAAGATGGCGGAGAAGTTTGACCGCCTCGTGGCCGGAACGGCTCTCAATAAAAAGCTTCTCGACCTGCTGCCCCGTATCCTCGTGGCAGGCGAGAATGCCGGAACGCTTACCGCTGAGGGCGCGAAGTTGCTCGACCCCACGGGTCACCTCAAGCCCGGCGCTCCGTTCTGTCCTCCTGAGGGGGATGCCGGAACAGGCATGGTGGCAACCAATGCCGTAAGAAAGCGCACCGGTAATGTCTCGGCCGGCACATCATCTTTCTCCATGATTGTGCTTGAAAAGGAGCTTTCCCGCCCTCACGAAATGATAGATATGGTCACTACGCCCGACGGCAGTCCTGTTGCCATGGTGCACGCCAATAACTGCACCTCCGACCTCAATGCCTGGGTGAATCTCTTCGTCGAGTATCAGCGCCTCATGGGTGTGGAGCCGGATATGAATGAAATCTATTCGCGCCTTTACAACAATGCCCTGACCGGCGATGCCGATTGCGGCGGACTTGTGGCCTACAATTATTTCGCCGGAGAGCCTGTAGTGGGGCTCGAAGAGGGAAGGCCGCTTTTCATGCGCAAGGCTACTGACCGCTTCACTCTCGCCAACCTCATGCGCGCCCATCTTTATTCATCCGTTGCCGTGCTCGCGATCGGTAACGAGATACTTTTCGGAGAAGAAAATGTGACCGTTGACCGTATCACCGGCCACGGCGGTCTGTTCAAGACTCCTGTAGTGGGTCAGCGAGTACTCGCGGCTGCCCTTAATTCGCCTATCTCCGTAATGGAGACAGCCGGAGAGGGTGGAGCGTGGGGTATAGCTCTCCTTGCCGCATATGCCGCCTCGGGTAAGGATTACGGCCCGCTGCCGCAGTGGCTCGACGATTGCGTGTTTGCCGGCGCAAAAGGTAGCGAAATAGCTCCTGATGCTGACGATGTAGCCGGATTTGCCACTTATCTCCGCCGTTACAAGGCTTGTCTGCCGGTAGAGAAAGCTGCGGTGGACTGCTTGTAATAATCACTACTTATTGGGATTGATTCCCGCTCTTTAAAGCCTTAACTTTGCACCCGTGAAGTTGAGGCTTTTTATATTAATGTGCATCACGGCGCTGACATGTGCCGCCGTAGAGACCTCCGACAGCGTCTATGCTCTCGGCGAGGTGAGCGTCACGGCCATCAAGGCCGGTGGCGAGCTCGCTAATGCTCCGGTGGCTCTCACGGTGGTGAGTGCTGATGAGGCGCGTCGTCTGGGCATAGTGTCGATGAAGAATGTTTCGGCTCTGTCCCCTAATCTGTACATCCCTGAATACGGTTCGCGAATGACTTCGTCGATATACATGCGCGGTATAGGTGCCCGCATCGATCAGCCGGCCGTGGGGCTCAACGTTGACAATGTGCCGTTTTTGAATAAAGATGCATTTGATTTCGACATCACTGATATAGAGCGCATTGAGGTGCTCCGCGGTCCGCAATCGGCCATGTATGGCCGCAATACCATGGCCGGACTTATCAATATCACCACCACGTCGCCTCTGCGCTTTCAGGGTGTAAGGATTCTTGCCGAAGCAGCCACCGGCAATTCTTATCGCGGCGCGGTGTCAGGCTTCTTTAAGTTCAACCGCCGTTTGGGCATGAGCCTCTCAGGACAATATAGCCGCTTCGGTGGATATGTGACCAATCTTTATGACGGCACGCGTGCCGATGCATCGCGCGACCTTTCGCTGCGATGGAAGACCGAGTGGCGTCCCGTAGGTGAAGTGAAAATAGAGAATACCGCTTCCTTTGGTCGCTCGCGTCAGCCGGGTTATCCTTATGCTTTCGAGGAGACGGGTGAGGTAAACTACAATGATCCATGCTTTTACAAGCGCCTTACGTTTGCCGACGGCCTTACCGTGAAGTGGGATGCTCCGAAGTTTACACTTACCTCCATCACCAGCTATCAGTATATCGACGACAACATGACCCTCGACCAGGATTTCCTCCCGCTCGACTACTTCACGCTGTCGCAGATTCGCACCGAGCACTCCGTCACTGAGGAAATCGTAGCTCAAAGTTATCATAAACCGCAGGGCTATAACTGGACGGTGGGCGTATTCGGTTTCACCAAGCGCGGACGCATGAACGCTCCCGTGACATTCAAGTCCACCGGTATCGACCGGCTCATTATCGACCACGTCAACGCTACAAATCCTTATTATCCCATCACGTGGGACGGTGATGAATTTCTGCTCGGAAGCCGTTTCCGTATGCCCGTGAGCGGTGCTTCGGTATATCACCGCAGCAGCTATACTACAGGTCCGTGGAGCTTTGCCGGGGTAGTGCGTCTCGATTACGAGCACACAGCCCTGCGCTACCACAGCTTCACTTCTACGGGTTATATAGTCCATGATATGACTGACCCTGATAATCCCTCCATCTACTCCCGCGAGTCGATCGAAATAGACGACCGCGGGCGGTTGAGCCGAAATTTCACTTCCTTCCTTCCCGCCGTAACGGCCACATATCTGTCAGGAAATCATGAAGCCTATCTTTCTGTAGCAAAGGGATATAAAGCGGGCGGATATAATACTCAGATGTTTAGCGATGTGCTCCAGCAGCGGCTCATGGCGAGCTTGGGTGTGGCTGAGAAGTATGACGTGGATGAGATAGTGGCCTATAAGCCTGAGAAAAGTTGGAATTACGAGATAGGATACAAGTACCGGAATCCCGTGCACAATCTTGACCTCTCAGCCGCGGTATTCTACATCGACTGCCGCGACCAGCAGCTCACCACTTTCCCCGACGGCACTACCACCGGCCGCATCATGACCAATGCCGGCCGCACTGAAAGCTACGGCCTTGAGCTTTCTGGACGTTATAGTCCGGCTAAGCGCTGGATGTTCAATGCCGCTTACGGCTACACCCACGCGCAGTTCCGCAAGTTTCACAACGGCCTGACCGACTACTCGGGCAATTATGTGCCCTACGCACCCTCCAATACTCTTTACCTCTCGGGAATGTACACTCACCCCATAGGCCTCTCGTGGCTTGATGCCGTGTCGCTCGACATCAATTTCCGCGGTATAGGCCGTATATACTGGGATGAGGACAATGCCACGAGCCAGCCGTTTTACGGGCGCCTCGGTGCCATCCTCTCGGCTTCGGGAAAGTACGGGTCAATAGAAATTTCGGCAGAAAATATCACCGGAACAAAATATGACACTTTCCGCTACGTTTCTATAGGAAACAACTTCTTTCAGCGCGGCCGGCCTGCGTCGTGTCGCGTGACATTACGAATATTAATTTAACCTACTTATAATGAAACTCTGCAAGATTACACTTCTCTCATTGCTCGCTGCCCTGATGTGCACGTTGACTTCATGTCTGGGCGACGGTGAGCAGCGCCAGACCATGACATTTAACTACACTGACTGCTTCAACGTTGTGACCGACCTCAACACGGGCAACTCTGAGGTGAGGCTTTCGCCTGCTTACTCGATCACGCTTGACCTCATAGGCGGCACGGCCGACATTACCATGTCAAATATCTCGCTTCCCGGCGTGACCGGTGCACTGTCGTTCAAGCTCGAAGGATTGAAGTATTCGTTTGACAAGCGCGGCAACTACACCATCACCGGTCGCGGCATCGTCCCCTCGGGCAGCGCCGCTTCTTACTATACTTTCAGCGCACTGTCGATAATGTTTGTAGACCGCCAGTTAAACGAGGACGGCCAGCGCATCCCGGCTTATTACATCAACTTCGTGATTAACGATGCAACCGAGGTCAACGCCGTGGGTACTTACAACTATTACTTCGGCGAGACTTCAGTGACTGCCGCCGCCGGTGGTGATCCGTTCTCTACTTACGAGACCTATTACACCGTTCAGCTCGATCCGCAGTCGATGACGTCGACCATAGGTTTCTACCGCGCCAAGTTCTCCGACAAGATGCCTATGTCGCTCAACTTCACCCTTCGCGATATTCCTTTCAATATCGAGCGCAAAGGCTACAAGATTGAGAAGGCCGATGCCACCACTCCCTATCTTAACAATGCTACTCCTAATCCTTCGTTTGACATCACCAATCTCTCGGTAAATGGCGTGAGCTCAAAGGGCGCCGACATTCAGTTTGACTGCAATCCTCAGGGCATGGGTGACTATCATGTAAATGCTCCCGTGGAGTGGCTCGTATATCGCGCGCAACTCCAGTGAACATTCTGCCGGGCTCGATTGTTATGAACAGAAAAACGAAATCATAACAATCAACCGAAATGAAAAAAACAGCACTCTTCTTTGCAGCCGCGTTAGGCGTCGGCTCAATGCTTACCGCTTGTGGCTCAAAGAGCACTTCCAATGATTTTTCTGAAGATACCGTCACTCCGGGTGATACACTTTTCGTATCGCCCGGATTGACTGTTACTACGGCTTACGCTGCCGACGCTGCCGGCGACGTGTCGACACTCCTCGTGCGCACCTCAGCCACTGCTTCCGATACCACCGAAATCGAGGGTATGTATACGGCTATCGCTGCCGATTCGCTCAACGTGAAGTTCTCGTTTGGCGTCGATACCGCAACCTACGCTCTTGCCACTCTTCCCGCCGAGGTTAACCCCATCGAGCAATTTGCCCTCCCCGGCACTCTTAAGGTGGACGAGGACAAGACGGTAGATACTACGGTCGACGGTGCTACCGGCAGCTTTGATGTCACTGTGTATGTACGCCGCCATCCCAAGCTTGATGTGACTGAGTTCCTCAATACTTCGCTTCAGAATAGCTTTGACAAACTCTTCCCCAAGCAGACACTTGACCGCGTCACCCCTGAGATGGATGTGGAGCAGGCCGCCGATTTCCTTGCTGATCAGTTTGACAAGGGCTACAACAATCTCGTGGCTACAGGTGAAGTTACCCTCCCTTACACCTACGAAGCTTATTACTATCCCGATTATCAGAACGAAGAAGGCAACCTCGTGACCTACCACCTCTATAATCAGTCATTCACCGGCGGCGCTCACGGTACTGAAAACGCCGTATACGTGACCTTTGACGCCAAGGCCGGTAAGGCTCTCGGCATTGAGGAAATCTTTACTGAAAAAGGTTTTGAGACTGCCGAAGGTCTTCTCGCAGCCAAGGTAGCAGCCACTACTGAAGGCGCTATCGAGACAGCTTATCTCCCCGACGCCGTCACTGACTATCCCACCTACTACGTCAACTATCGCGGCAAGCTCTATCCCCGCCCCGCGCTCACTAAAGAAGGTGTAGTATTTGTATATCAGCCCTACGACATCTCATCGTATGCCGACGGTATCCGCTACTTCCTCCTCCCTTACTCTGAGCTCGACGGCTGTCTCAAGCCCGAAGTAACAAAGTAATCCCATTCCCCACATATCCCACCCAGGGCCGACTCCTCCCGAGCCGGCCCTCGGCATATAATTGTACCCGATTATGGAGGGCTGGAAGCCCGATGTTGTCAATAACCGCGCATGTAAGTGCGCGGCAGTCGACCCCCCATGTAACTTGGAGCCCTGTAAGGGTGATGTCGTGTGAGCCACCCAAGCAACATCGCTCTTTCAGCGCTCGTTTCCAAGTTGCTGCATCTTCCGCGGACTTGGCTGAGGTTACCGACTACAACTAAATAATTTTTGTCTCATAACGCCGTCAATCTAAATATTTTGCTTATCTTTGCACGTGAAGATGGAAGAGAAATGCCATCTCAAAGAAAAGTGTCAAACTTTCTTTCTCAGACAAACGAATCGCCAGTTCAACAAACACGCTGAGACAGAGTGAGATTAGACGCTCTTTCTGTATTTGTCGCATCTGCATCGCGGTACGTGTCACACCGCATCTCAGCATAGGCAAATCCAGAGGGGCAGTTTATTCTACCCTCCAATATCATTCAGCGTGTAGGCTTTGGCGAGCCTGTTTGTCTATGATAGAGGCGCGATGAATTCCCCTCTTTTCTTGTACCCATACCTTAACCGCCGAATTAGGGAGTCAGGAGGCAAAAGTATATCTAATCATGAGCAAAATAAGATGCCCATTTTGCGGACATAGATTTGAAGAATCCGGTTGGTCAAAAGCAGGAAGATATGGTGTATATACCCTTGAAGCGGCAATAAAAATTGGAGGGCAATTAGCTGCAAATATTTTAACTCAGGGTAGAGGTGCCGTTATTTCAAATATGGCAGGAAAGGCTTCAGAGGCGGTTACAGGAAATCCTACGAAATATACTTGGGGAGACCTTACATGCCCTAAATGTAATAAGAATCTTGGCAATCCTTGATCTCCAAGTTACATGCATTTTATAGATAATATCTTCATCTGATAAGGCTTGATTGACAAAATGAAATATTCAAAGATTCTATTACTTCTTATTGCTATAGTAATTTCTACTGTAAGAGTAGAAGCCAATTCATTGGATAACATAATATATAAGCAAGATATTCAGGCGATGCTTGTGTATGCCAATGCTAACCAGAGTGACGAGCAAGCCATCGCCGATGCATTTTGCAGTATCATAGATCTTAACAGGTACGGATATGAGCAACTAAAATCTTGGACAGGTTACTCTAAAACTCCCATAATATCTGAAATGCTCCAAAGTGCTCTCCATCAAAAAGAATTAGATATTCTCAGAGAAATACAGCCTCTTACAGTTGAACAATTAGCATCGTATATGGCGCAATTCCCTGATAGACGAGAACTCGTGAAAAGTTATTTGACCAATGTCGTTATGCCAAATCTCAAAGATTTATCTTTAGAAGAGCTCATTTATCTCGATGCATGTCTTCCTAAAGATTACCATTACGAGATCTCAGTTGAAATAAACCGCCGCTCTGATGAAGTAAGCAATACACTAAATGCTCATAGTAAGGAGCATCAGTCATACGAAAAACAACTCGCAGTGCGTCTTAAGTATAATCTTGAAGAAATTGTGTGGAATTATTTCGTAGAAGGTCATAAGCAACTTTACAATGCATATTCACGGATAAGTATGGTGTCTGACATCCCCGGTGTAAGTGCCGATCAGTATCAAAGGTTGGTTAATGCTTGTTTTCCTACAGAGATGATGCGGGAAACACTTCAAAAGGAGGTAGATCAATTCTCAGTTGAGATAAATAAAGCACGTAAAGAATATTATAAAGCGATGGGGAAGAATAAATATCCACAATTCTCATATAAGATTCCTATTCTCGTGTATGATTCTTCGGTATCGTGGGAGCCACTATATAAAATCGCTAATGCTCGCCAAAAGTATATCGAAGACCGCTCAAATGTCTCCACAGGTACAAGTGTTTTGGGGTGGTTGTTTGGCCCGGCTGTAGGTCTGATATCTAAAGGTATCGGTGATATGTTTGCGGTGGACGGACTTGTGGATAATGAATTTAATGCCCGTAAAGAATATATGGAAAGTGTGCAACAGAAACTAAGGGATCAGTTTGCCTCATATTCTGAAACTATAACTTCCGGAATTGATAAATCTTTGTAATATACCTGATATGAAAATATTGTGTTCTATCAATATACGTGTAATTATCTTAGGTGTTACTTTACTCACCTTTAAGATTTCACACGCTCAAATAGGAGAATGGATAGCTGATCAGATTAAATCAGAGATCATGTCGGAACTTAATCCTATATTAAACTACAATTCTAATAGACTGGGTGATTTCGGTGAGTTCATATGGGATGCTGTAGTGGAAGCATATAGCGAGAATGAAATGGCGGAGAAAATGGGGCAGCTCAGTACTGTAGATATAGATAAGAGTGCGCTTACAACTATTACTCGAAGATACCCTGGTTACAACAGCTATTGGACTACTTATAATCAGATATCTCCTTTACTAAGCAGTAGAGGAAACTCCTATTTCCGAAATTTAAGTAATCTGCGATTAAACGATATGGCGAAGCGTAAAATTGCTTATTATGCTTCGGCGTATGTAGATTCGATATCGGCTAATATGGAAATTAGTAGCTTGTCATCAGTCCTTAACCAAGCTGCTCTTGATACGGTAGCTTCATTTGACAGACAAAATCTAAATGATTCAATTCTTAAAGATATAAATTCTAACCGTGCACTTGTCTCGCTTTTCAATCATCATCCCGAAGTTATAAGAGTGTATTTCAATACTTTAAGTATTCCGGCTCTGAGATCGAATCTCCGCCATCTTTTTTACTGGGGCATAACAGCCGATGCGCATAAGAGTAAGCTGCCGAAAAAGAAAAAAATTATAGATCCTCGTCGTTTGTTATTCGTTGAGAATGAAAAGGAGATAGAAATTAAGAATGGCAGTGACGTGATTGCAAAGCTGAATGATGACAAAATTGATGTCGTCGATATTAATATATTAAATCTACAGGGACGGCCTTTAACAACCTATTCGTTTGCGAGTAAATTATGGATTACTGATGAACATGGACGTGTAGTTAAAACCGTGCAGGTTTGTAATAAGTATACAAAGGAGAAGTGTAAACAGAAAAGCCAATTAAAGGCCAGTGATATAAAAAGCTTGACAGAGCCTGATAAAAAATGGAAAAACGCTTACTATATTTTACCTGAGTTCGGAGGCCCCGAGGTCTTGCTTAACAGCTATTTCTATGATCCGTCTAAAGATAATAAGGCGGCATTAAAAGAAATGAAGAATATGCAAAAAGCCGGAATGAAGAAAAGTGAGTCTTACAGCAGAGTCACAAGCATTTTTTATGGTAATTCAAGTAAGATTCCTACTTCAATATATGTCAATTCGGTAAAATTAGAGAATTATGGAATAACGGGTGCGAATCCCGATCCTACAATTCCCGAGAACAAAAAGTTCAATTCCCGAATGGCTGTAGAAAAAGAGTATAAAACCGATATTTTTAAAGCAGCATTAGCCCATAATGGTGTGTCGGATATTGAACCTACCGCAGTCAAATCGGTTGAAAATAAGGAGGAAAAGCCCACAAAGGGTACTTCGACAGGTACTTCATCAACCATTTCAAAATCACATAATACATACACCTTAAAAGGGAAAATTGATGGGAAATATGCTGTCACGATGACTATCTCAATAAAAGGAAGTGAGGTCAGCGGCACGTATTATTATGATAAGTATAAGCGACCAATGAAAATCGATGGTGAACTTTCTTCCAACGGAAGAATGATATTAACAGAATATGAGGACCAAAAATCAACGGGTGAATATGACGGCAGTTTTGATGGTAAGGTTTTCAAAGGCAGCTTTGTAAGTTACAATAACTATAAGGAATTGCCGTTCTTCTTTAAGGTAAATTAATATTCTAATTTGGTATTATGAATGTAAATCACTTGCAATGCCGCTTACTTTTAATCCTCCTCTTCCTTCTTGCCGGTAGCTTTGCCGGGGCGAAGACTTATAAGCTCGATGGGATGATCGGGGGGAAGTATCCGATAGTGATT
>CAYZFG010000044.1:0-20390 GCA_964477665.1 uncultured Staphylococcus sp. | reverse complement strand
ACGCAGCAAGTTACCACCGGCTCTTCGAGGAAACGTCGCACAGCGACGTCCCTACGCCCGCCCCACCTGTCGCTGCGGCGGGGGCAGCGACCCCCGCTCCATAGCTGCGCAGCGACCACTCTCCGCTCCATGGAGCGTCGCAAGGCGTCTATTATCAACCTCTATTTCCCCTACCGAAACAAAAGGCGCCCTTGCGAGCGCCTTTGTGAGTGGTGAAGTATTTTTACTCGGGAGATTATTCTACGGGGAGGGTGTAGCTGAGGGTCTCGATGTAGTAGCCGAGCTTCACGATGGTATCGGCGGGGTCAGCGGCCATCTGCTCGTCGAGACGGGCCTTGATCTGTCCTACAGTGCCGTAAGCCTCTGACTCGGTACCGCAGTGACCTTCGTCGCCTTCCTGAGCTGCCTTGATCTGCTCTATGGCGGCATTGATTTCCGATGCGGTAGCAGAGTTGACGCGCACGATACCGGCCACGGTGATATTCTTGCCGGGGCAAGCGGGGTCAAAGGCACCGCCTATGGTATCGGTGGCCATGCAGAGGATTAGGGGAGTCTGCACGGTGGTATCGGCCTCGGCGAGGAATGCCTTGGTGCCGCCATGGGCGCAGAGGTGGCTGCAAAGACCGTCGATTACTACGGTGTCGCCGTCGTTGTGATCAGCGGCATTAAATTCAGCCACGGTGAAAGCGTTGTTTTCTACTTCTGCAGCGGCCTCTTCCTTGGCAGCCTTGGAGCCGCAACTGCCCAGCATCATGGTAGAACCCACAGCGAGGGCAAGCGCGAGAATGCAATGTGTAAAGCGCATGATATAAAAGTGGTTAGGGATTAAATAATTCTACTGTTTCAGCGGATCACGTCGTCGTAATCCGCCGCAAAATTAGCAATTTACTCGGTGATTTGCAATTTTATTGATATTTAAGATTGAAAAACACACTTCGCGTCGATGAGTAAAAAAATTAATTGTAATCCGGGAATAATTTTGTAACTTTGTGGCATGACCGCGCTACGGCTGCGGCCTGTCACTTTCAACCGCGAAATCAATCAATTCTTTTAACCAAATAAATTACCTTAACTATGGGTCTTTTTGAAAAATTAACCGTGAAAGCCAAGTCGATGCCCCAGCGCATCGTACTTCCCGAAGGAACCGAACCGCGTACACTTACCGCTGCTGACCGTATCCTCAAAGAGGGTATCGCCGAAATCATCCTCATAGGTGATCCCAAGGCCATCAAGACCATGGCCTCCGAACTCAATCTCTCGAATATCGACAAAGCCACTATCGTGGATCCGGCCGATGAGAAAGTCATCGACAAATATGCTCCCATCTACTTCGACCTCCGCAAGAAGAAGGGTATCACTATGGAAGAGGCCCGCGTGACCACCGCCAATCCTCTCTACTTAGGCTGCCTCATGGTGAAGGCAGGCGACGCTGACGGCCAGGTGGCCGGCGCCCTCAACACTACCGGCAACGTGCTCCGCGCCGCTTTCCAGGTGATCAAGACCAAGCCCGGCATCGACGTGGTATCGGGTGCTTTCGTGATGGTGCTCCCCGAGGGTATGCCTTACGGTACTGACGGGCTGCTCATCTTCGCCGACTGCGCCGTTGTGCCTGAGCCCGACGCCAAGCAGCTCGCCCAGATCGCAGTATCGGCTGCCGATACCGCCCGCGACATCGCCGGCATCGAGCCCCGCGTGGCTATCCTCTCGTTCTCTACCAAGGGTTCGGCCAAGAGCGAGCGCGTCGACAAGGTGATCGAGGCTACCGAAATCGCTCACGTTATGGCTCCTAACCTCATGCTCGACGGCGAACTTCAGGCCGACGCTGCTCTCGTGCCCGGCGTAGCCAACAGCAAGGCTCCCAACAGCCCCCTCAACGGACGCGCCAACGTGCTCATCTTCCCCTCGCTCGAAGTGGGCAATATCGCTTATAAGCTCGTGCAGCGCTTAGGTGGCGTAGAGGCCGTGGGTCCCGTGCTTCAGGGTCTCGCAGCGCCGGTCAACGACCTCTCGCGCGGCTGCTATCCCGAGGATATATACAAGACTATCATCATCACCTGCAATCAGGCCATCGGCGCGAAGTAAGTCAGAAGTCAGAGTTATAAGTTATAAGTGATAAGTTATAAAGTATAATCTGCTGAGTTTTAAGTTATAAAGTACTATTCACCAAAAGATATAAAGACAATGAAAATTCTCGTGCTTAACTGCGGCAGCAGTTCTGTAAAATATAAACTCATCGACACTACTACCGACGCCGTGCTCGCCGAGGGTGGCGTGGAGAAAATAGGTCTGCCCGACGGCTTCATAAAGTTCAAGAAGGCCGACGGCTCCAAGGAAATCATCAACCTCGGTCAGATCGACCACCTCGCAGCTGTCAAGGCTATCCTCGACCGCCTCACTGACAAGGTGGACGGCTGCATCGAGTCGTTTGACGAAATCGACGCCGTAGGCCACCGCGTGGTACACGGCGGCGAGAAGTTCAACGCTTCTGTGCTCATCGACGAGAATGTGAAGGATATGATCAAGCAGTGCTACGACATCGCTCCCCTCCACAATCCCGCCAACATGACCGGTATCGACGCTATCACCGAGCTCATGCCCGGCACTCCTCAGGTGGCAGTGTTTGACACCGCTTTCCACCAGACCATGCCCGCCAAGTCATATATGTATGCCCTCCCCATGGAGTATTACAAGAACGACGGCGTGCGTCGCTACGGCTTCCACGGCACAAGCCACCGCTACGTGTCAAAGCGCGTATGTGAAATCTTAGGTGTAAGCCCCGAGGGCAAGAAGATCATCACCTGCCACGTGGGCAACGGCGGCTCGATCACCGCTGTGGTCGACGGAAAGTCAGTCGACACCTCGATGGGTCTCACCCCCACTGAAGGCCTCATGATGGGTACCCGCGTGGGCGACGTGGATCCCGGCGCGCTCGTGTATCTCATGCTCAAGCACAACCTCTCGGCCACCGACATCCAGACTATCATCAACAAGAAGAGCGGCGTGCTCGGCATCAGCGAAGTATCGAGCGACATGCGCGAGATCGACGACGCTATCGCCAAGGGCAACGAGCAGGCTATCCTCGCTCTCGACATGTATAAGCAGCGCATCGTGAAATACGTGGGCGCTTACGCTGCCGAGATGGGTGGCGTTGACATCATCGTGTTCACCGGCGGCGTGGGCGAAAATCAGGCTTCGGTCCGTCAGGACGTGTGCGACCACCTCGCATTCATCGGCGTGGAAATCGACCGCGAGCTCAACGAGAAGACCCGCGGCACCGAGACCGTGCTCTCTACCCCCGCATCGAAAGTAAAGGTAGTGGTAGTGCCCACCGACGAGGAACTCATGATAGCCCGTGACACTCAGGAAATCGTAAAAGCTCTCTGATGAACAGTAAACCCATCCGTGCAGCCGTGGTAGGCTACGGCAATATAGGCCGCTTTACCGTCGAGGCTCTCGAAGCTGCACCTGACTTTGAAATCGCAGGAATAGTGCGCCGCTCCACGGCGCACATTCCTTCGGAAATATCACAGTATCCCGTGGTGACCGACATCACCATGCTCCGCGACGTAGATGTAGCCATCCTCGCCACTCCCACCCGCGAGGTGGAGACTCACGCACTGCGGTGCCTGACTGCCGGCATCAATACGGTAGACAGTTTTGACATCCACACGTCGATCCTCGACCTCCGCCGCTCGCTCGACGCCGCCGCCAAGGCCGCCGGTAAGGTAGCCGTGATCTCGGCCGGCTGGGACCCCGGAAGCGACTCGATAGTGCGCACCCTGCTCGAAGCCGCCGCGCCCAAGGGGTTGACCCACACTAATTTCGGCCCCGGCATGAGCATGGGCCACACCGTGTGTGTCAAGTCCAAGCCGGGCGTGAAAGATGCCCTCTCGATGACTATGCCCAAGGGCGACGGTATGCACCGCCGCATGGTGTATGTGGAGCTTGAAGAGGGAGCTTCGCTCGACGATGTGACCCGCGCCGTGAAGGAGGACCCCTACTTCGCGTCAGACGAGACTCACGTCATGGCCGTGGAATCAGTCGACGCCGTCAAGGATATGGGTCACGGCGTACACATGGTGCGCAAGGGCGTATCAGGCCGCACGCAGAACCAGCGCTTTGAGTTCTCGATGTCGATCAACAATCCCGCCCTTACCGCCCAGATACTCGTGGGCGTAGCCCGCGCCTCGATGCGACTGCAACCCGGCGCCTACACCATGATCGAGATTCCCGTGATCGACCTCCTCCCCGGCGACCGCGAGAGCATAATAGGCCACCTTGTGTGACAACCTTCGTGCAGCCAAGAGCGTTATAATCCGACACTCTAACTCTGATAACAATTATAGAAATGAAAATAGAAACCTCGACCGCCACCTGCCCGGCAGGTACCATAAAGCTCTACACGCTTACCAATTCGCGCGGTGCCACGGTGACACTCTCGTCGCTCGGCGCCGGCATAATATCCCTCACCGCGCCCGACGCTTCAGGCTCGATGGCCGACGTGGTGCTCGGCTACCAAAGCCCCGCATCGTATCTCCACGACGGTCCTTGCGCCGGAAAGATTCCCGGACGCTATGCCAACCGCATAGCCCGCGGCACCTTCACCCTCCGCGGCAAGGAGTATCACCTTGAAGTCAACAATGGCCCCAACGCCCTCCACGGTGGCACCGACGGTTTCCAGAATAAGCTGTGGGACTCGGCCGTCACCCCCTCAGGCGACGGAGTGGAATTCACTCTTTTCTCGCCCGACGGCGACGGCGGCTATCCCGGCAACCTTAACGTGAAGGCCGTCTACACGTGGAGCGACGACTGCACCCTCACCCTGCGCCTCACCGCCACCACCGACGCTCCCACGGTAATCAACCTCACCAATCACTCTTATTTCAACCTCGACGGCGAGGATGCCGGCAGCGTGCTCGGCCACGAGCTCAAGCTCTCGGCTTCATCATTCCTCGTCGCTGACCTCAACCTCCTCCCCACGGGCGAAATTGACCCGGTGGAAGGCACCCCCATGGATTTCCTCGATTTCCACGCTCTGGACAGCCGCATCGACGCCGACTTCCCCGCACTTAAAAACGCCAAGGGCTACGACACCTGCTTCGCGGCTGAAGGCTACGCCATGGAGCCCCGCAAGATGCGCACCCTCGCAGTGCTGCGCTCGCCCCGCTCCCGCCGCACCCTCACCGTGATGTCCACCCAGCCCGGTATTCAGGTCTATACAGGCAACTGGCTTGCCGAGGGGCCTGAAAGCATCTCGGGCCACGAGTATGCTGACTATGCCGGCGTGGCTCTTGAGTGTCAGCACTTCCCCGACTCTCCCAATCATCCCGAATTCCCCACCACCGAGCTCCTGCCCGGCGAGGAATATGACGAAACTATAATCTTTAAATTCGCCACATATTAATATATATGAAACCTACACTTTACGTGCTGGCCGCCGGCATGGGCAGCCGCTACGGCGGCCTCAAGCAGCTCGACCCGCTCGGGCCTCAGGGCCAGACCATCATGGACTACTCGATCTACGATGCCATTCAGGCCGGATTCGGCAAGGTGGTGTTCGTAATCCGCAAGGACTTCGAGCAGGATTTCCGCGACAAGATTCTATCGAAATATGAAGGCCACATCCCCGTGGAAGTGGTATTCCAGAGCACTGACAAGCTCCCCGAAGGCTACACCTGCCCCGCTGACCGCACCAAGCCCTGGGGCACTAACCACGCCGTGATGATGGGCAGCGAGGTCATCAAGGAACCGTTTGCCGTAATCAACGCCGACGATTTCTATGGCCGCGACGCCTTTGAGGTAATGGCCCGCGACCTCATGCGCCCCCGCGACCGCAAGGGCGACTACTCGATGGTGGGATTCCGCGTGGGAAACACTATGACTGAAAACGGCTCAGTGTCGCGCGGCGTATGCTCTACCGATGCTGATTCCAACCTCGCCACCGTGGTGGAGCGCACCGCTATCGCCTATGACCCCGACGGCTCGATCGTGTTTACCGACGAAAACGGCGTAAAGCAGACACTCGATCCCGCGACCCCCGTGTCGATGAATCTCTGGGGCTTCACTCCCGACTATTTCGAGTACTCTGACCGCGAATTCCGCAAATTCCTCGACAAGGATCTCAACACCCCCAAGGCCGAATTTTTCATCCCTCTCGTGGTAGATACCCTCATCCACAACGGCGAGGCTACCGTGAAGGTGCTCGATACGGATTCGCGCTGGTTTGGCGTGACTTACGCAGCCGACCGTCCCGGTGTGGTAGAGAAACTCGCCGCCCTTCACGCCGCAGGTGTGTACCCCGACAAAATGTTTTAACTCTCCTTATCCCCTACCCCTTATATGACACTTAAAGATAAAGTCGTAAAGGCATATTCCGAGCACTTCCCCGGCGAGGGCACGCTCTACGCATCGGCCGGCCGCATCAACCTCATAGGCGAACACACTGACTACAACGGCGGATTTGTGTTTCCCGGCGCCATCGACAAGGTGATTATCGCCGACATCCGCCCCAACGGCACTGACCGCGTGAACCTCTACTCGGTCGACATCGACGAGTCAGCTTCATTCGGCCTTGAGGAAAGCGACCGCCCCGAGCAGCAGTGGGCGCGCTACATCTTCGGCGTGTGCCGCGAGACCATCAAGCGCGGCTACAAGGTGGAAGGCTTCGATGCCGCCTTTGCAGGCGACGTGCCTTTAGGAGCCGGCCTGTCATCGTCGGCGGCGCTGGAATCATGCTTTGCATTTGCTCTTAACGACCTGTTTAACTCCAATGCGATTCCCAAGTTTGAGCTCGCCCGCATAGGCCAGTCCACCGAGCACAACTATTGCGGCGTGAACTGCGGCATCATGGACCAGTTTGCCTCGATTTTCGGCAAAAAAGACTGCCTGATGCGCCTCGACTGCCGCTCGCTGGAGCACGAGTATTACCCCATCCACCTCGACGGTTACCGCCTGGTGCTCGTAGACTCGGTGGTGAAACACGAGCTCGTAGACTCGCCCTACAACCGCCGCCGCCAGTCGTGTGAGAACGTCGCCGCCGCCCTCGGCGTCGACACCCTGCGCGATGCCACCCTTGAGATGCTCAATGCCGCCAAAGATAAAATCTCGGCCGAAGACTATTTCCGCGCCCGATTTGTGATCGGGGAAAAGGACCGCGTATTAGGCGTGTGTGAAGCACTCGGCCGCGACGACCTCGCTACCGTAGGCCGCCTCATGTATGAGACCCACGAAGGACTGTCGAAAGACTACGAGGTATCGTGTGAAGAGCTCGACTACCTTGTGGAAATCGCCCGCGAGTGTGGCGTCACCGGCTCCCGCATCATGGGCGGAGGATTCGGTGGCTGCACCATCAATCTTGTGGCCGACAGCGTATACCCCCGCTTCATCGAGACCGTGACATCCAAGTTCAAGGCCCGCTACGGTCACGCACCCCGCATCTACGACGTGGTGATCTCCGACGGCGCCCGCCGGCTTGAAGAATAATTCATTGTATAATAAACACATAGAAATAACCAAAACACATAGAAATCATGACATTCACTGACGAAAACGTAAATGAAATCATTGCCTCGGGCAAGCCTGTAGTTATCGACTTCTGGGCTACCTGGTGCGGACCCTGCATGAAAATGGCTCCCCTGATCGAAGAGCTCGCCAAGGAATATGAAGGCCGCGTGGTGATAGGCAAGTACAACATCGAAGAGGAGACTGACCTCCCCGGCGAATACGCTATCCGCTCCATCCCCACCCTGCTCTATTTCAAAAACGGCGAGATGATCAAAGACCTGCGCATGGCCGGCTCACAGTCGCGCGAGGCCGTGGTAGCCAATATCGAAAAGCTCCTCGCGCTCTGAGAAATTGAGAATTGAAAATTTAAAATTTAGTATTATCCCCAATCCAAATTTTAATTTTCCGTTTCTCTCCAATTTTAAATTCTAAATTCATTAAAGCAATGTATCAGTATCAAGTATCATTCAGCGACGCCGTGCGTCGCGCACTTACGGTAAACTACTGCAACTTTGAGGGACGCGCATCGCGCTCCGAATACTGGTGGTTCTGCCTGTTTTCTTCTATCATCGGATTTGCATTCGGCTTAATCGGTCTAATCGCCGGAGGCCCCGGCACTACCGGATATACCATAGTTCAAGTCATCAATTGGTTGGTATCATTAGTATTCATTCTCCCCAGTCTTGGCCTTTGCGTACGCCGTCTCCACGACACCGGCCGCTCGGCGTGGAACCTTCTCTGGATTCTCCTTCCGGTGATCGGCTGGATCATCATTATCGTTTATTACGTACAGGACTCCAATCCCGGCGACAACCAATACGGCCCCGAGCCCAACATGGCCGAGTAATCCCCTCCCCGCCATACCCATATAAAATGACATATTGTCAACTTGACAATGTGTCATTTTTTTGTGCTTGTGTCGCCAATATCAATTCACCGGAGGGTCGTGATCATATTTCTCTTTCACGATTCAAGTTGTATAATCTCCCAATGCCCACTCTTGGTCGAACCGATTCTACGGATAAGCCTATCGTTAATCAGGCTTTCGAGCCTTCGCTTAACACTGCTGTCGTGAAGTCCCATTACCTTTGCGATTTCAGCGCGGGTTATTTGGGGATTTGCTTGTATAAGATGAAAAATTCTATTCTTCTCATATGCTAATTGGTCGGCCGAATTATTTTCTTGGTCGGTTGAGCCAGTTTCTTGGTCGGATAGTGTAGTTTCTTGGTCGATTTTATTATTTTCTTGGTCGGCAGGAGTAACTTCTTGGTCGGCCACATCACCATAAAGTTCGAGCATGGCCTGAATGTCTTGCTCCTCACCTCCGGTTGAGAGGGTAAGTGTGACACGGTCTACCCCATTGTTACTCGTTTCCTCAATTATGGCCGGAGTATGAAAAACCTTCTCCCAGACTTTGCAGATACCACTGAGTCCACTTCCTGCTCGTTCGCCAAATTCAATGAGAGAGAAAATCTTTAGCATAATGCCGTTACGGGGATCCGAAATTCCCCCGCTAATGGCTTCTGTGATTGAAATGCGCAATGACCCGGGATTAGACAACCGAAATCCATCTTCTGATTTCCTGATCACCAAGCCCTGACGCCCATAAAAATCGGCATGTACCACCATATTGGTAACAGCCTCGCGAAGAATTTTATGAATCGGAGTATCATCGACTCGCCGATTACCTTTCAGCACAAATGGCACCTTTAGACCATGCTGCATACGGCGTAGGACTTCAATTACGAAGTCAAATATATTTCCGCTCCAGTCGCCTGACGAGGATACAATACGGTCAGTCCAACGAGTTATACCTAACGACCGATTTTCTTGATAATCAAGGAAATAATTAGGAAACTCGCGGGTAATCTCGTATTCGTAACCGAACATAAGAAGACCTGCAGCCGTAGGATGATATTTACCATCTTCACCTATCCCTATAGCTCCAATCTTACGCAAAAACATCTCATCATCCTCATTATTCCAAAGATGATTAGCATGGGTAGAGCGAAAGAAATTTCGATAACCCCTTACGGTATCCTTGCAAAAAACTGACATATCCATCTTGTCGAGTACCTTTGCATCTTGTGTAACGTATGCGGCATCTCGGAACATCAATGACATCTCTTCAAGAGAGCAGTGATAGTCCCCCTCATGATTTCGACGGAATGTGCCCGATTTAGGATCCATTCCCACATATACCGGCCGGGCGGTGCGCTCCGCACGCGGCACAAAAACTACAAGGACATTCTTACCATTAATCACCTCCGGCTTAACCATACTTTGAGTGACAATATTGGCACTGATCTTTTGGCGATTGTTGACCATATTCCAGAAATCCTTCTGAAGCTTATCCACATCTACATCCTCAGCATAAAGAGAACCGTCTTTTGCCTCATTAACGCCGAGCAGGATTACACCGCCATCTGTATTGGCAAATGCAGAGTAGGTCTCCCAGAAAGATCCGGGAAAACCACCCTTAGCTCTCTTTGCTTCAAGTTTATTATGTTCTTTATACTCACGGAGCTTGCTCAAGTCAAATTCTGCCATGACTGTGAATCTCATTTAAACGTTAATAATGCAAAGGTAATAAAAACCTGTCATACAAAGTAAGGTGTAGCGATGAAATAATCAACGCTGCCCTCTCCAATTTTTTAACGCTTCCACATGAGACTAATTCCGACCAAAATTATTCGAAATTTTCTTTCCAAAAAATCGCGTAAAGTTTTGAAATTAGCAAAATTGTGTATAATTTTGCAGTCGCAATGGAAAGTTGCGGGGCGCAGTGTGCCCTGCCGCCAAGCATCAATCTTTTAATTAACCCTATTTATTAACCCATTTTTTAATGACTGAAGAAGTAAAAAACTCCCCTATCGAAGATTTCGACTGGGAAGCGTATGAAAAAGGCGAGACCAAGGGCGAGAAATCGCGTGAGGAGCTCACCAAAACCTATGATGAGTCGCTCAACACCGTGCGCGACAAGGACGTAATCGAAGGTACCATCATCGCCCTCAACAAGCGTGAGGCAGTGGTTAACATCGGCTACAAGAGCGACGGCATCATCCCTGTAAGCGAATTCCGCTATAACCCCGACATCAAGGTTGGCGACACTGTCGAGGTGTTCATCGAGAACCAGGAAGACAAGAAAGGCCAGCTCATCCTCTCTCACCGCAAAGCCCGCGCAGCCCGCTCTTGGGACCGCATCAACGAGGCTCTGGAGAAGGACGAAATCATCAAGGGCTACATCAAGTGCCGCACTAAGGGCGGTATGATCGTCGACGTATTCGGCATCGAGGCATTCCTCCCCGGCTCGCAGATCGACGTTAAGCCCATCCGCGACTACGATATGTTCGTGGGCAAGACCATGGAATTCAAGGTAGTCAAGATCAATCAGGAATTCAAGAACGTCGTTGTCAGCCACAAGGCTCTCATCGAGGCCGAGCTTGAGCAGCAGAAGCGCGAAATCATCGCCAAGCTTGAGAAGGGTCAGGTACTCGAAGGTACTGTCAAGAACATCACCAGCTACGGTGTGTTCATCGACCTGGGCGGCGTAGACGGTCTCATCCACATCACCGACCTCTCTTGGGGTCGCGTAAACCACCCCGAAGAAGTGGTGGCTCTCGACCAGAAGCTCAATGTAGTTATCCTCAACTTCGACGACGAGAAGAAGCGTATCGCTCTCGGTCTCAAGCAGCTCCAGCCCCATCCCTGGGATGCCCTCGACGCTGACCTCAAGGTGGGCGACAAGGTTAAGGGCCGCGTAGTGGTTATGGCCGACTACGGTGCATTCGTTGAAATCGCCCCCGGCGTGGAAGGTCTTATCCACGTGAGCGAAATGTCATGGTCGCAGCACCTCCGCTCGGCTCAGGACTTCCTCAAGGTAGGCGACGAAGTTGAAGCCGTTATCCTCACCCTCGACCGCGAAGACCGCAAGATGTCGCTCGGCATCAAGCAGCTCAAGAACGATCCTTGGGAAGACATCGAGACCAAGTACCCCGTAGGCAGCAAGCACACTGCCCGCGTGCGCAACTTCACTAACTTCGGCGTATTCGTTGAAATCGAAGAAGGCGTAGACGGTCTCATCCACATCAGCGACCTCTCTTGGACCAAGAAGGTTAAGCACCCCAGCGAATTTACTGAAATCGGTGCCGACATCGATGTACAGGTTCTCGAAATTGACAAGGAAAACCGTCGTCTCTCTCTGGGCCACAAGCAGCTCGAAGAGAATCCCTGGGACGTATTTGAGACTATCTTCACTGTAGGTTCAGTACACGAAGGTACCATCGTCGAGATGGTAGAGAAGGGCGCTGTAATCGCTCTCCCCTACGGCGTGGAAGGCTTCGCTACTCCCAAGCACCTCGTGAAGGAAGACGGCTCTAAGGCCGGCGTTGACGAGAAGCTCAACTTCAAGGTTATCGAGTTCAACAAGGACTCTAAGCGCATCATTCTCTCTCACAGCCGCATCTTTGAAGATGAAGCTAAGGGCGAGCAGCGCGCCGAAACCGCACGCAAGCCCCGCCGCAACGGTGGCAACCGCCGTGCAGCTGAAGAGCAGCCCACGCTCAACGCTCCCCTCGAAAAGACCACCCTCGGTGATCTCGAAGCTCTTGCCGAACTCAAGGAGAAGCTCTCCAAGAAGTAATCAGCAACCCACTGCATAAACCTCGGCGGCCGGAATCCCTCCGGCCGCCGACTTTTTTATATAAAAAATTATACATAATTTTTGTAGGATCAAATATTGTCGTTAACTTCGCATTGACAAAAACCGGCACACGTGCCAAATAATATCAATACAATGATTATCGAAAGACCCAAATATCTAAATAAGCTCATTTCACTACGCCATAATGGAATGATAAAAATCATTACCGGCATACGTAGATGTGGCAAATCGTTTTTATTATCAACAATTTTTAGCCATTGGCTTAAAGATCAAGGCGTTGATAATGAGCATATCATTGTTATCAATCTTGAAGATAGACGAAATAAGACATTACGAGACCCTGACGCATTGCTTAACTATATAGATTCACGGCTGAAAGATGACGCAATGCACTACATAATGATAGATGAGATTCAACTTGTACCCGAATTTGAGGACGTGTTGAACAGCTATCTGAATAAAAGTAACGCTGATGTATATGTAACAGGTAGCAATGCTCGCTTCTTATCCAGAGAGATTAGAACTGAGTTTGCCGGACGAGGGTGCGAAATTAGACTCCACCCACTGTCTTTCAGTGAATTTCTTCAAATCCAAAATTTGGACATAGCCGACGCACTTAGAGAGTATATGATATATGGCGGCATGCCACAGGTGGTTTTGGAAGAATCAAAAGAAGAGAAAGCCAATCTATTAAAAGCAATGTTTGATCGAGTATATACCCGTGATATCATTCTCCGATATAACTTGAAAAGCACCGAAGTTCTCGATGAACTCCTAAACATAATGGCATCTTCAATTGGAGGCCTGACTAATGCTACAAAATTATCTAATACCTTTACAAGTGTAAAGCACATCAATGTGAGCCGGAATACTATAGTTAAGTACATTGAATACACGTGCGACTCTTTTTTAACTGAAAAGGCGACCAGGTATGACATCAAAGGCAAGCGATATATCGAGTCTCTTTATAAATATTATTTCATGGACTGCGGACTACGAAATGCAAGACTAAATTTCAGACAAATCGAGTACACGCATTTGCTTGAAAATGTGATATATAATGAGCTGGTTACGCGTGGATTCAGTGTAGATATAGGCGTCGTACCCAAACGAGAACGCAATGAAAACGGCGTACAGCAGCATCAGTATTATGAGGTAGATTTCGTATGTAATCAGGGTAGCAAACGTTATTACATCCAGTCAGCCTATAAGATGATTGATGATGATAAAGTAAAGCAAGAGGAAGCCTCATTACGACGCATTGACGATTCATTCAAAAAAATTATCATACTTGGTGAGTATACCCCTGTACTACATAATGAATCCGGTATTACAATAATTTCAATCTATGATTTTCTATTGAAGGATAATTCGTTAGAACTATAATATTATCATTTCTCTCCGGCCTCTAACAATTCATCTCTGATGGAAGCGGTGGCGATGGATGGTGCGTGACGTTCCAATGGAATGTCTAAAAGGCGGCCTTCGGACGCCTTTTAGAGCATAAACCATGCACCCCGGAGGGGTCGCTATCTTCTCAACCCCGGGTGCTCGCCACCCGGGGCATCTGAAACTATACAGCTCGTGCCCCGGAGGGGCTATACTGAAGCTCCTTAGTTGCGCCACCTCCGGGGCGCGCCGGTTTATCGCGGGTTGTCCCCGGGTGGCAAGCACCCGGGGGGAGATGCTGCCCCTCCGGGGCATTTTTTACTTTCTACAGCCAGTCGCGCCAGTTGTCGCACGTGGTGCGGATGGAGGCGGCGGTGGAGGTGGAGGGGTAGCGGGCGATTACGGTGCGAAGGTTGCCGAGGAGGTATTCGGCGCGGGCACGGGCTTCGTCGGTGGCAAACATGCGCATTGCGTCGCGCACCTGCTTGTCAAATACAGCTTCGGTATACTTATACCCTACGGCTTGCTCGTAATCATACAGAAAATCATAGGTGTGATCTTTAGGCTCAACGTCATCCCAAAGGCATTCATAATATGGTGTAAATAATCCCACCCAATCGCCTTGCCAGTACTGCGTCAGTGCCCAACATTCTTCAAATGAATTCTTGCGGCCGATGGCATACATCAGTGCGGCCATAGCGCGGCGGTCGGGGTCGGCAGCATGCTTCATCTCCCTGTTATAGCCGACCATACGTCGGGCAAATTCGAGCTTCACGTTTTCATTGCGAGGGATGCGGTGATGCTCTTCGGCTCGCTTATCATCATAGGATCTGCCGCTATAAACGGTTGTAGTCCAGCGGGTGGGGTACCAGCTAAACGGGTCGCGGTCAAGGTAGCCGCATTTATACACATTCATGGTGCGCATATAGGCCGGGCTGACCTTGGCGAACCACTTCACGGCGCGGTCATAGTTCTCTTCGCGCAGGGCGAGCGTGCCGATGAGCTCACAATAGAAGTCACTGTCAGTGCGCATCTTGGTGCGGAGATAATTATATAGAGGCGAGGGGGATTTCATGCGGCTGTAGACCTTAATCAGTTCGTCAGATGACAGACTTCCCATTATCTGAAACGATAGCGTGGCGTAATCGAGCGTATTGCGCATTTTTTCACTCGCGCGCATTTCCTGAAGTGAAAAAAGAGCACCTGAGCTCCATGTAGTATGATCCCCTTCCCACGAATAGATACGGGTGTTAATATCCTCAATATTATCGGCAAAGGCGCAGAGCATTACTGCCGTGGTAAAGTCGCGTCGCTTGAGGTAGTGGGGTACAAGGTCAGCATACACCACATTACGCAACCGGCGATACCATTCGTCGCGGTCTCTGCTGAGCACGTCACACTTCCCCTCAATCCACTTCAGGTCAGCGAGCAGCGACGATGCATCGCCCGTCTGCGCGTTGATTTTCATACTGTAGGAGCGGGCAAGGTCGGCCAGCTCGGGCTTGGAAAACTCATGGCGAAGTGCGCTGCGCATGTATCGCGAAGCCTCGCGCGTGTCACCCGCATACTTGTGGTAAAAATATGCAAGGAGGTACTCCCAGTCGCCCCGGCACTTCAAAGCCGGATTGGCAGCCAAGCGCTTGGCCACGGGAATCACATCCGCAAGGCTGGCCGAGTCAGTGGCGGTGAAGCGCACATAGTCCATCAGTTGTGGTGCGTCAGGGTTGAGCGCAGCCGCAAAAGCCACAGGGTCATCCGCCGAAATCGAAACTATGTCACCGGCAAGGGCAAATAGCGTATCGGCGCGCTCCGTGTAGTCCAGTCGATTCCAGCATCCGGCCACATAGCGTCCCGCCATGCACTTCATAAGGTTGAAATCGGGGATTCCGGCGAATACCGAGTCGTAATACTCTATGCACTCGGCGTAGCAGCGTGAGGCAAAGAGAGCACGCACACCCTGGAGGCCATAACGGTCGCGCAGTCGCTCGTCGTTCAGGTCACACAGCTCAAGAATGTAGCTGAAATCACCCGTCTCAGCCGATACATCGCGACTTGACGGATAATACCAGGGAGAATTGCATTTAGCCCGCCCCTCCTCAAGCGACTTAGCCACTGAAAGCAGATTCTTGATCTCATGATCACCGGAATTATTGAGGTAGATATAAAACTTATTCCCCTCATAATCGCTCCAGCATACTCTGTTCCTAAACATATTGTAAGAGTCATTATAGACAGCCTGACGGATGTCTTCAAGTGGAATACGGTCTGACGTAAGTTGCTGCCACAGGCGCAGGTTCTCGTCGATTTCGTAGGAGGCCATGGAGGGAAGAGTGCGGAGCGTAAAATATTCCGGATAGGGAATAGTGAGGGCGAAGGGGCCGCAGGCGAGTGCCGGGGCTGTGGCAAGAATACTAATGGCCGGAAGCAAGAAGGTCGTCAATTTCATCGGGGCTGTACTTTGATAGATTGTTGGTATCGAGATGATAAAGGATGGTGGAATGAGGGTGATTGGAGATACGGCTCTCGATCATGTCGCGCACCCGGGCTACGTCGGCATACCGCGACGTCTCCTCGCGCACCATATCGCCGCGGCATATCATGCGGTCTTTGTAAGGGATGTCGCGCAGTGCCTTGTAAGTACTCTTTCCGATGGGCTCGAAGCGGGTACTGTCGGTGAGGTTGAGGCCGCTGAGCAGTCCGGCAAACTTACGGTCGTGAAACAGCAACTGCCACGAGTAAGTGGGATAGGCCACGTCGAGGTGCAAGGGGTAGGTACTGAGGCGTTTCACGTATGGCTCCACATCGGCAGGGTCAATGATGGAATTGGCAGCGTCAGGGTCGCTAAAATTGCCGGTATTGTACACCATCAAAACGCCACGATCCACGGGCGGGGCCTTGCGGGCGAGCTGGTGGAGGCGGATGGTCGAACTGAGCTGCCACCCCCGTTTCTGCTCGGCAATTTCCTTGCGCACCGCGCTGCACAAGTCGAAAAAGCTCTGCTCTGTCGAGACGGTCCAGTCGCAGTCGAGCTGCAGCTCCGATACGTTGGTCAGGGCATTGTAGCTGCACATATTTGCCACACGGGTCACGATGTTGCTCGCCAATACATCCTCGTGTCCGCTCATAGTCTTAAGCGCATCGAGGGTGATATATACCACCGGCACCACGTCAAGGGTATTGAGGGAGTCACTCAGAAGCCGGTAATTCTCGCCATCGACCTGCAGCGAGGCATTAGGCACCGTCTTCTCTTCAAGGCGGCGGCCTTCAGGGTAGGGGACTACGTCAAAGAGGCGCAAATAGATGCGGCCCACGTCGTGGCGGCGCAGGAAAGCGCGCTCGGCGCTGTCGATTCGCAGGGTGGTTTTCCAATAATATACTGCTCGCTTCTCAGAGTGAGCAGGGGCGGCTGAAAGGCTGTCGGTCGAGCCATCAGCCGCCTCCTGAGCACGGGTATTGCTGCACGCGCAGAGCATCAGCAACATGAGGGAGGAAAGGAGAATGGATTTCATAGTTGGCGGAGAATTAATTGCAATACAAATTTCGCGCAAACCACCGTCCCCGCCAAGCATTTCACCCGACGTTGTACAAACTATACCCCACGATGTATGAAATGAGTTTTTCTCGTCGTGAAGATTAACTTATACTAATCATTTACTTTCCAATAGCCACCTTTAGCAGCTCCGATACGTTCTATCTTTCCCTCTGCCTTTAATATGTTTATGTGTCTTTGAATAGCAGAAGGGGCAATCTGTAATGCCTCAACAAGCATCACTCTTGTGACCTTAGGGTTGGCTTTTATTATTTTAAGTAATTTTTCTCTTGAAGTCATTGGGGTGTCTTCACTTTTCTGACCACTTTTCTGACCACTTTTCTGACCACTTTTCTGACCACTTAAAGGACGCCAATAAGTCACAGTCGAGGCTGAAAGTTCGGAATCTATCTCAACTTTTTCTCCCGTGAGTTCCTTCCACTGCATAATCTTGCCAATTCCGTAACCTGCATTTTCGGCAAGTCGGGCATATCGAAAGAACATTATGATATTCGGATTGCGCGGCACGGACTTAACCTTACCATTCTTCCTTGTAAGTGCAACAGGGAATTGCCCGGCATTTTGAAATTCAAATTTATCGGTATAAACTAACACAGTAGAGTGTATGGGACTGAAATAATCTGCATGGGCAAGCATATTTACCAATCCCTCGCGCAAACTATATAACTGGGAATTATCTTCCGGCGAAAAGCCATCAGGACCAGCCATGAAGGGATTGTCTACAAAAGTTTTCAATCTTTGAATCAGCATCCCGTAATATTCCCAAAGGTTTTCCTGTTCGGGCATGCGATAAGTATAACGCACCTCAGCATCAGCATAAGACGTGCCGGGAATTTCGCGATAATCTATCCAAAAATGACGAATCTGTTTTATGATAATTTCTCTCTTGCCGAAAGTCAGCAGTCCGCCATATGTCAAAGCGCCATCTTCAGTAATACCTGTTTGTTCGCAGAAATCATCCAGTCGAAGTTTGTTAAACAGCAATTCCGGATTGAAATCATTGAGTCGTCGACGGTAGGTTTCTATCGAGTTAGTGTATAAATCCCTAATTGAGGTACCGGGCACCTTCATATCCGACTTGCTTCCAAACGTTTTCTCTCGCATCAGTATACTTATTTCAATGTCAGTAGCCCTTTGGTCGCCACTTCCAACACGCAGATACGTATTGGACAAATTGTTGTTAAGATATACCGGCTTGCAATCAGATGCAGGAATCCAATAAGCCAATACATTTTTACCGTCAAACTCAAATTTGTTAACTGTGGCAAGAATTGGCACATTGAATTTGGAGGTTGAACGCAATGTGGCAGCAATATTCTGCTCAACTTGCTCAACATTTTTAAGCCCAACAATTTCATACACTGAGCAACCGTTATTGCGAAGCTCCTTTACTCCGAGGATTATCCAACCACCGGCAGTATTGGAAAAGGCACTCACCGTCTCCCACATAGATTTTGGTATGCCTCCGGAGGCTTCCTTTACTTCGAAGTCGTCCCATTCTACATCGTTGAGCCTTTTAAGAAGTTCTTCTTTGGTCATACTTTAGGATGTTTCTTCATTTAAATAAGACAGTTACCCATTTCTTATCGAAATAATAGCAAGCAAGAAAGTAACGGCTATTTCCAGACGATATAATTGATGTTTTTCCACTCCTTGTCATTGGCACTCTCCTTGCCGAAGGTGAAGCGGGTGCCTTGCTCGTCGACGTAGAAGCCGGGAGCGGTACTGCCCACAAGGTAGACAGCATTGGTCACGCCGGCATCCACGAGAGCCTGAGAAAATTCGTGGAAGGTGAGACGGTCAAGGCTGAGTATCACGCTGATTCGTCCGTCAATCTCCGCGAGAGCCTTGCGCAGTGACGTGCCACGAGGCTTGTTTTCCACAATCTGGCCACCTACCACGAGCGGAAACTGGCGGAAGAAATATCCCTCTGACTCAATGGCTTTCTCAAGCATGGGGGTAGCATCGGCAACGCCCACGGTGATCTGACCGTTGACAATCGCGCAGAATCCTGCCTTGGCCTCACCACGGCTCAGAAGGTCGCCTTTCATTACGAATGCTCCGGCAATCTGGCCATTGTCGGCGCGCACATCGGCAGCCTGCGCCACAAGTACCGCCGCAGAATCGTCAAGCGCCTCAGAGCCTATCACCAACTGCGGGGTGGCACCCTCCGGAGTAAGGATGCGGAGCGCCACGCCACCGGCTACGGTATCGCGGGCGCTGACATACATCGGGCCCGTCACCTCCTCATCCACAGCCTGCACCAAGTCGGCCACATGCACTCCGGCCGGACGCTCTACCTGAACCACTTGCAACGGAGCTTCCTCACGCGAGCACATGTAGAAGCACAGCAGCGCCACTACGCCTAACGCAGCTACAAGCAATATCACCAGGCGCGAGCCGGAGCTTTTCTTTCGCTGTGGCGCGGGTAAGGCGGGGCGAGGTAAATCCTCCCGCAGAGCCTTATCCTCGTCAACTGTCGACAGGCTAAAACTCCCCGGCATATTGTAGGAACAAGAGCTCATAGGTTTATCGCTCTTGCGCATAGCCTGTGGCCGGATGATACGGATTTCATTGTCGTCGATTTCGTCATGCTCGTGGCTCATAACGTTTCCTCCTTTTCAATTAGCTCTTTCAGTGCTCTCAGTGCCTCCTTCGATGCCGACACCTCGTGGCGGAACGTGCGGCAGTCTGACAGGGTCAACTTCTGCCGCTGGGGGTTGATATACACTATGAAATCGCGGTTAACAATCAGGCTCTTACCGATGCGGATAAACCGGTTGTCGGCCGCATCGAGCATCCGGGCAATCTGCTCCTCCAGATGACCGAGCTGCAACGTCAACACGAAGCGACCGCCGTCGGCCATGGTGATGGACGAGTAGTTGCCGTCGGCCGTAGCGTAGACTACCGCTGCGGCCGGCACGCGGACTATCTCCGCACTGGTGGTGAATAAGAGCCGGTTTTCCATGAACTTGCCGCAAAGTTACTACTAATCCCCGACATTCCCGCATCCCTCCCCGCCAAATGTACAAAATCCCCCTCACCGAGTATGAAAAGTCACAGGTCAGAGTTATGAGTTATAAAGTCAGAGTTATAAGTTATAAGGGATAGTGAATGGTGAATAAGAGGTGGATTCTCAATAATTATTACTATGAAAGGCCATTGTTATATCACCTACACCTATATCCCTCCCACTTATTCACTATTACTTATAACTTATCACTCTGACTTTATAACTTATCACTCTGACTTTATACTTGAAAAAATGGGGATTTTCGGGGAAAA
>CAYZFG010000043.1:0-20528 GCA_964477665.1 uncultured Staphylococcus sp. | reverse complement strand
TTATCGTTAGAAAAAATTTGGTGGGAAAGGAAGGTTTTCAGGATATTTCTCACTATATTTGTGAACTAAATATTAAAAAACTATGGGAAAAACTTATGTGATATTGGCCGATGGTTTCGAGGAAATCGAGGCTCTGACTACAGTAGATCTTTTGCGCCGTGCTGGAATCGATACGGTGACTCTGTCGATAAACAAGACTACCGCCGTGCGTGGCGCTCATGGTATTGAGGTGGCTGCCGACGGGATTATCAATCCTGCCGAAATGACCGAGGCCGAAATGATCGTGCTCCCCGGCGGTATGCCCGGTGCTTCAAATCTGGTGGATTGTGCCGAAGTGGTGGAAGTGCTTCTGGCCCAGCACAAGAAAGGTGGCCGAATCGCCGCTATTTGCGCCGCTCCTGCCGTGGTTCTCGCCCAACTCGGACTGCTCGAAGGCAAGCATGCAACTGCATATCCCGGTTTTGAGGAAGGACTGGAAGCCGGTGGTGCTATCGTTAAGAATCAGCGCGTGGTCAAAGATGGCCATATCATCACGGCCAATGGTCCGTCGTCGGCTACTCCTTTCGCCTTGACTATTATCGAAACGCTTAAGAATCAAGAGGCTGCCGATGCCGTAGCCGCTCAGATACTTCTATAAAAGCGCAGGTGTAAATTCCTTTCCGGGTCGCAGCAATGGTGTGGCTCCCGAGGGAAGCATACCGCGGTGCCAAGCGAGGCGCCGCGGATTTTTTATGTCGAGGCGCATCGCAATGTCCATCGCCACAAATCCCATGGTGCGCCTGAGGTTTACCTCAATGCATGGCATAAGTCGGAGTTCTCCACTCTCCCGATATATCATCATATCCACACCCACCGGCCCGGAGTAGCGACCTGCAAGCACTTTTAAGAGGCCGACACGGACTGATTCAATGGTATGTGAAAGCACACTTTCACTTACTTGCGCGCAAATCTGTTCCCTCAGATACTCCTGCGGTGCAACGATATTGCCGGCATACATACCCCTCGCCTCAGCCTCAAATATCGACAAGCCGTGAAACTTCACATCGCTGCGTTCAGCCACGTAAAGTGCTGCCAAATCCATCACCTTGTCGAGTGGCTTTTCCACTATCACACTCCCCTGGCGGTGGATAATTCCCTCAATGCGCCGGCGCAGCGGTGCGGCAGAAAGCCCGGAGGAATTAAATACTCCCCGCCCGCTGCCTGACCACGGACTTTTCACAAATCCGTCACCATGGCGTGCTATGGCGGCCAAGGCGGCATCAGTATCATCGGTCACAAGCGGCATCTCTCCATCATAGCCCACCGCGCTGAGCAACTCTACAGCCGTGCGACGGTGACTGAGGTTGCGGTATAAGGTGAGAAGGTCATCATCGGGAAGACATCTCTCCCCCACTCCAGCGAGGCGCAAACGGTGGGCAGCGTTTCTACTCCAGCCCCACGGCTCGGCTACGCAATCTTCTCCGGAGAAATTATCGGCGGTCACTATCCCCAAATTTGCGCGCAGCCACTCCCGGTCAGAATCATCAGCATGGGGCGCCACCACGTAATCCTCCTTTGCCGCCCACCACGCCGGGAACAGTTCTCCGGCATCGCGGAGCGCACGGGCGTGAGGCGACGGGGTATAGTTCAGGCAGTCTATGCCGAGCGCAAGATCATTCTCGGGATTAAAAAGATGTACCTTCATAAATCTGAAAGAGGTCGGCACACAATCAGCACCGACCTCTCATTATCTCTTTATCACTTAGTTCTTTATCTTCTTGGCTACATCCTTGGGAAGAGCTTCTTTATTCACAAGGATGCTCAGTGTTTTAGCAAGGAAATAGGGCTCTGAAACGTAGAAATATCCATCGTAAACCTGATTGGTATCCCACGAGTTTTTCACCTTATAATATTTGTTGCCTTTCTGATCCACGGCCTTGCCCACGATCACCATACCGTGGTCATCGGTTGTTTCGAGGCGGTCAAACATTTCCTGACGCACCTCAGGAGTAACCTCGATTTCCTCAACCGGCTCCTTAAGGTCATAGCGCGAAGCTTCGCGCTCCTTGTCAGAAAGTTTCACCCAGCGCGAGAGCTCGGTACCGTCCATATCGGCCTCAGTCTTGGCCTTGGGGATAACGGCATAACCTTCGCGCCACTTGAAGCCGCCTTCGCTCACGTCGGCCGCCCACTCTACGCTGTAGCCGTTGTCAATAGCGTTGTCTACCACCGCTTTCATTTCTTCAAGGGGAAGATTGAAGTAGAGGTCATTGGTCCAGTTGTCGCACACTTCGAGAATAAACGGCTTATAGTAAGGATGGTGGGTAAACGAAGTAAGCGCCACATAGTCATCGCGATTCAGTCCCAGCGACTTGGCGTAGCTCTCGGGAGTATAAGTCACGCCCTCATATACGAAAGTCTCGGGCACTTTGCCGAGATAAGCGTCAAGGATACCGTCGAAGCCGGCTTTCCACGCGGTGGAAAGATGCTTGCCCTTATTGGCGTAGACTGCGCGGAGATAAGCCGAGAGAGCGGCGTCGAGTTCGCCATGGTCATGCTTCTCCTCGCCATAGTTGAGGCCGGAATACACCGCCTCGGGGATAGCGCCGTAAGTGGCATAGACATTAGGCACGTCGACAATCGAACCGCCGGCAGCGAAATTCGTATTACCCTGCATGCGCATATATTTCACAGCCTTGTCCTCGTAGCAGTGACGCACGGTAAACATTTCACTGAGGTCCACAGTCTTACCGGTCTTACGCAGTATCTCGTCTTCAAGGAAGGAAGTACCGGCAAAGCTCCAGCATGTACCCGACTTATTCTGATCCTTGACCGAAGTGGTAGGCACTACCTTAATATCAGTAAACACAAAACCCACTACCGAGTCAGTAGCGATCGAGTCATTGTCAGCAGCCCAAGCACCGGTGACTACACCGAGAGCCAGAGCCGAAAGAATCATATTTTTCATTAGCAGCATAAGTTTTATTCAATTTCTATTGCAAATTTAGGCATAAAAATTGAAAACTGCAATTCCACGAAAGCGTACCCTCGATTATAATGCACGAAATCAGCCCCCGGCAGGAGACTGACTTCGCATAAAAAATCGGCAATCATGAATCATGAATCATAAATCATAGATCATAAATCATGAATCATAAATCATGAATCATAAATCATGAATCATAAATCATGAATCATAAATCATAGATCAGTGTCGGCGGTTCTTAGAGTGAGTGCGGGTTTTGGTCTTATCCTTACCTGAAGACTTGAGCGCCTGAGCCACACTCACTTTTCGCCCCATCTGGTCCTCATCCTTGCGGCGCACGGGAGCATCGGCCAGCACGAAATCGAGCTGCTTCTTTTCGAGGTCGGCACGCGCCACGCGCACCTTTATCTTGTCGCCCAGACGGTAACGGGTACCGTTGCGACGGCCTGTAAGACAGTGGTTTTTCTCGTCAAAATCATAATAATCATCGGCCAGGTCGCGCATGGGGATAAGACCTTCACAGAGGTTTTCCTCAATTTCCACATAAAGACCCCACTCGGTCACGCCTGAAATCATGCCGGCGTATTCTTCGCCAAGATGGTCGCGCATATACTCGACCTGCTTGTACTTGATAGAAGCGCGCTCGGCATTGGAAGCAAGCTGCTCCATATCGGAATCATGCTTGCACTCCTCTTCAAGTTTCTGAAGATTCACGCTGCGGCCGCCGTCGAGATAGCGGGCGAGCAAGCGGTGAACGAGCATGTCGGGATAGCGACGGATAGGTGAAGTGAAGTGGGTGTAATACTCAAATCCTAAGCCATAGTGGCCAATATTGTCAGTCGAATAGATTGCCTTGGCCATGGAGCGGATAGCGAGCGTGGCAAGGTAATTTTCCTCGGGCGCATTCTTGATGTCGTTGAGCATTTTGTTGATGGAGCGGTTGACCTCGCGGGGAGTGCCGTTAACCTTAATCTTATAGCCGAAGCTGCGGGCAACCTTGGCAAGGTCTTCAAGCTTGGTAGCATCGGGCATATCATGTACTCGATATACGAATGCCTTGGCTTTCTTCTTTCCCTTTACCGCGCCCACGTGGTGAGCCACGGTCTTATTGGCAAGGAGCATAAACTCCTCGATGAGCTTATTGGCATCTTTCGACACCTTGAAATAAACACCCGTGGGATGGCCGGAATCGTCAATGTCAAATTTTACTTCGGCGCGGTCAAATTCCACCGAACCGTTTTCATAGCGCTTCTTGCGGAGTATCTTGGCCAGGGCATCGAGTGTAAGGATTTCATCCACGTAATCACCCAGATGCGTTTCGATCACATCCTGCGCCTCTTCGTAAGTAAATCGGCGATTGGAATTGATTACGGTGCGGCATATCTTGTAGTCAATTACGCGGGCATTGGCGTCCATCTCAAAGATGACTGAAAACGCAAGCTTCTCCTCATTGGGGCGCAGCGAGCACACTCCGTTGCAAAGATGCTCGGGGAGCATGGGCACCACGCGGTCAACGAGATATACGGAAGTAGCGCGCTTTGATGCCTCGCGGTCGATGATGGTATCGGGGTGAACGTAGTGGGTCACATCGGCGATATGCACGCCCACTTCGTAATTGCCGTTGGGCAACACGCGGAACGAAAGTGCGTCGTCGAAGTCCTTGGCATCGCGCGGGTCGATGGTAAAGGTGGTGACGTCGCGCATATCCACGCGGGCGGCAATCTCCTCGGGGGTAATGCCGGCGTTGATCTTATTGGCTGCTTTTTCTACAGCCTCGGGGTACTTATACGGGAGGCCAAACTCGGCAAGAATGGCATGCATTTCAGTATTATTGTCGCCTTTCTTACCGATGATGTCGATTACCTCGCCCTTAGGATTCTTAGATCCCTCCTTCCACTCGGTGATTTTCACTATCGCCTTGTCGCCGGTCTCGCCACCTTTCAGTTTGCCTTTAGGAATGAAGATGTCGGTGGCAAGGAATTTGGAATCGGTGAGGAGGTAAGCGAAGTGCTTGTCGACTTCGAGCGTACCTATAAACTGCTGGTCAGCTTTTTCGAGAATCTCCACCACCATAGCTTCAGGCTCCACACCGCGGCGACGGGCAGCGATTTCCACCTTGACCTTGTCGCCGTTGAGAGCGTGCATGGAATTGCGCTCGGCCACGAAAAGTGTTTCGCCGTCGGGCTCGGTGACCACGGAGTTCTTACCGTTGGAGCGGCGCACGAATATACCCGTAGTGGCCTGAGTGAGTCGGGGCGACTTATACTTTCCGGGCGACACTTCGATAATCTCGCCGTTGAAGGCCATATCCACGAGTATCATGGCCACCTGGCGCTGCTGGGCGCGGGTACTTGCGCCTATAGCGTGGGCTACCTGACGGTAATTATATGTATTGTTTTCCTGCGACTTTACAAATTCACTTACTTCGTTCTTTATATTCATGAGTGCGATAGTTTTATACGTGAGAAAAAAGAGAGGGTGCTATATACCTGTTTCCCTCATAGATATATAACACCCGACGGTATCAATAGGTTCGCGGCGGCACTTACGCGTCGATATTGGCGTAAGTGGCATTAGCTTCGATGAAGTCGCGGCGGGGACCTACATCTTCACCCATAAGCATGGAGAAGATACGGTCAGCTTCGGCGGCATCACTGATAGTCACCTGCTTGAGGAGGCGCTGCTCGGGGTCCATGGTGGTATCACGGAGCTCCTTGTCGCTCATCTCACCGAGACCTTTATAGCGCTGCACCTTAGTGCGGTCGCCATTGACGGCTATGAACTGCTGCACCTGCTGCTCGGTCCAGCAATATTCCTCGACCTTACCGCGCACACACTTATAGAGCGGCGGCGTGGCGAGGTAGAGATAGCCCTGCTCGATGATGGGGCGCATGCGGCGGAAGAAGAATGTCATGAGCAGCGTGGCGATGTGGCTACCGTCCACATCGGCATCGGTCATGATGATGATCTTGTGATAGGCGAGCTTGGAGATATTCACTTCCTTGGGATCCTCCTCGGTGCCTATGGTCACGCGCATAGCGCGGTAGAGGCTGGTGATTTCCTGGTTGTCAAATATCTTGTGGTCCATAGCCTTCTCCACGTTAAGAATCTTACCGCGGAGGGGAAGGATGGCCTGGAATCGACGGTCGCGACCCTGCTTTGCGGTACCGCCTGCCGAGTCTCCCTCGACGAGGAAGAGCTCGCAATCTTCAGCGTGGCGCGACGAGCAGTCGGCCAGCTTGCCGGGAAGACCGCCACCACTCAGGGGCGACTTGCGCTGTATCTTCTCGCGGGCATTGCGGGCGGCGTGGCGGGCCTGGGCGGCGATGATGATCTTATCCACGATTGTGCGGGCCTGGCGGGGATGCTCTTCGAGGTAATTGCGGAGGGCTTCGCTGACGGCGGAGTTCACTGCTCCTATCACCTCATTGTTGCCGAGCTTGGTCTTGGTCTGACCCTCAAACTGCGGCTCCATCACCTTCACTGATACAACGGCGGTAAGGCCTTCGCGGAAGTCGGCGGGGTCGATGTCAATCTTTACTTTTTCGAGGAGCTTATTGTCCTCGGCATACTTCTTGAGGGTGGTGGTGAGACCGCGGCGGAAACCGGTGAGGTGTGTACCTCCCTCTATCGTATTGATGTTGTTGACGAATGAGTATACGTTTTCGTTGTAAGTGTTATTGTAAGTAAGGGCCACTTCCACAGGCACGCCCTGGCGCTCGGTGGAGAGGTGGATTACGTCGTCGATGAGCGACTCCTTGTTACTGTCGATATACTCCACAAATTCGCGCAGACCGTCGCGTGAATAAAATTCCTCGTGGATGAAATTACCCTCGGCATCGGTGTTGCGCTTATCGGTAAGCGTCAGGGTGATACCGGCGTTGAGGAATGCGAGGTCGCGCAGGCGGTTGGCCAGCGTGGAGTAGTCATATACGGTCACGGTGAAGATGGTGGCATCGGGCTTGAAAGTCACCATGGTACCGGTGGCGTTGGAAGTACCTATCACCTTGAGCTCGCTGGTGGGCTTGCCGCATGAATATTCCTGCATGTAAGCCTTACCGTCGCGGTGAATCTCGGCGCGGAGGTAGGTCGAAAGAGCGTTGACACACGACACACCCACACCGTGAAGACCGCCCGACACCTTATAAGAACCCTTGTCAA
Source organism: uncultured Staphylococcus sp. (assembly GCA_964477665.1). GTDB lineage: Bacteria > Bacteroidota > Bacteroidia > Bacteroidales > Muribaculaceae > Duncaniella. Next base: position 13,402 of record CAYZFG010000043.1, on the reverse strand, counting down.
ACTTACCGCCGGCGTGGAGCACCGTCAGCACCACTTCAAGGGCACTCTTGTGCTCCTTCTCGTGCATGTCCACAGGGATACCGCGACCGTTGTCGACCACGGTGATAGAGTTGTCTTCGTTGATAGTCACGTCAATGTGTGTGGCATATCCGGCGAGGGCTTCGTCGATAGAGTTGTCCACCACCTCATACACAAGGTGATGCAGACCTTTCACACCTATATCGCCGATATACATGGCAGGGCGCTTGCGCACGGCCTCAAGACCCTCAAGCACCTGGATGTTACTCGCGCTATACGCTTCCTGTTCCTTTTCCAATTCGTCAGTCATATTTCTCAATATCTGTATTTAGTTACTTATCAGTTATGCGCAACAGCTGATTTTCAGGAGTTTATATACATCTCAGCGGGAGCGCCAAATATGTAACAAAGTTACGCATTTTTTCTCAAAATACCAAGACTTTCGCGCAAACTTTTCACGACTTTTATTTGTTATACTTTCATAATTTTTTCTTACAAGTTTCAACTATATTACAGCAACTATGTCAAAACTCCGATTCCTCCTGCCGGCGCTCGCTATCGGCGTGTTTTCAGTCAGCGCTTCGGCTTATTCGGCCGTAGAAGAGCAGCGCGACTCCCTGATTGCCAACCATAAGTATATCTTCTTCGGCGAAGGCTCCAACCCCCGGGCTGACTCGATACGCCAACTGGTGGACAATTTCTACTACGATCAGTTCCGCCACTTCCAGGATCCTGACGCTCCTTATTTCCTTTTCATGAGCCGCGACGCCAAACTGGCCATGGGTATAGGCGGGGCAGTGAAGATGAGAGGATACTTTGACTGGGGTGGCTCGGTCAACTCTCCCGGCTTCACTCCGGCTATGATTCCCGTGAGCCATGACCCGCTCCACCAGCGGCTGCTCGGCACCACTCCTGCCGGTACCGGACTATTTTTCCGCGTCATAGGCCGTAATCAAAAGGTGGGATTGTTCCAACTCTACATCGAGGCCAACTTCAACGGCTACTCAAGCCGCGACTTTCATCTCAAGAAGGCTTACGCGATAGTCAATGACTGGACCGTGGGTTACGCTTCTTCTACATTTGGCGACGCTGCCGCCGTGACTCCGGTGCTCGACGCAGGCGGTGCCAATATGAAGATGGATGCTACGGCGGTGCTCGTGCGCTGGATGCACACGTTTAATAATCGGTACGTTGTGGCCGCCTCGGTCGAGACTCCATCGATGAATCTTCAGGAGGATGGCGTGACCACAGCCGCCCGCTCGCAATATCTCCCCAATGTAGCAGCTTTCGTGCAATATCAGTGGAGCAGGGATGAGCACGTGCGTCTGGCCGGTATTGTGCGCTCTCTCCCCTATCGCGACCTTTTCAACGGTAAAAACCACACCCTCACCGGTTGGGGTCTTCAGCTCAGCACCGTATTCCATCCCGCTTATCACTGGACTTTCTACGGCCTTATCAATGGTGGATATTCCTACTCCAACTTCGGCGGTGATATGCTCCTGGGCAAGTATGACCTCGTGGCCGATCCCGCTACTCCGGGCCGACTTCGCACTACCCCCGGATTTGGCTACAATGTGGGCCTGCAATACAATATCACTCCGTCGCTCTTCATTACCACATCTTTCGGCCAAGGCCGCTCGCTCCCATCGGGGGAAGCTGTGGGTACTGATTATAAATACGGATTCCTCAGCTCCACTAATATTTTCTGGAATCCTGTGCCTCGCGTGCAGATGGGAGCAGAGTTCTCGATAGGCAAGCGCCGCGACTTCAACGGCGAGCAAGGCTGGGCCCGCCGCATCGGCGCCTTAGTCGCCTTCTCGTTCTAAGATCGTTCACCAAATTACACATTTCACCGATAGTGATAGGGGGTCACTATCGGTGCATTTTTCTGTTTATATCATTTATTTTTCAAGTCGAAGAACATAAAGCGAGTATCTAATGTATCATCACCCTTTAACTCTAAAAAATCACGTTCTTCTTGTTCAGACTTATACAAATGTCTAAACCCATTCTTTTCATAAAATCCCAGAGTATTTGGATTATTATAGGCATCAACCACTATAAAACGACAACCGGTTTTATTAGATTTCGTACGAAACCATCCTTTTATGAAGTCTAATATCTGGCTACCCACATTATACCCTTTACCACGATAATTTGATGATACGCCCAAGCGGCCAATTAATACAGCGGGATAATTCATTCCACGTTTCGCATTCGCAATACTTCTTTGAAGTCGATTCCTCGCGGACGAGGCTAGGAATTTAGCTTTAACACTATCGTTAGCTAAAGTCACCATGGCGACTATTTTCTCCGGACACGCAACATCAATCCACGCATATGTTTTTCCTAGCAATTCTTCCTCATATAAAAAGGCATCTCTTTGAAAAAAATCATCAAGATCCTCGTCATCGCATGAAAATGCATTACAATAATCGGCAACAGCCTCTGTATAAGGTTGCATTACAGTTCTCTGCTCAAGAGAAAAGATAACTTCGCTATTCATTTTCTTCTATCTTTGGGTGGAAAAATGAACTCGCGTGATTTTCTTAGAAATTCTTCTATTTGATTTTCTCTTTCATCTGAAAGTGAAGGAGTGGGGAGCTTGGCGTTCCTTTCCGCTTCCTCAACAAAGACCAAAGCCGATTCGCCGGTCAATACCGGCGATGAATTTATTGTCATTGCCATATCTAACTCATTTTAAGGTAAAACAAATTACGAATTGAGTAGGTTTTACACCATCTTCATATCCGTCAGTCGGTTTCCGCGGAGGAAATCGGCTGTCGGAATTTTACGTTTGCCGGGAATCTGAAGTTCGTCTACCCGATAGGCAGTGCCGTTGCCGCATCCTATTTCGAGCACACCGTCAGCTATTCTCACTTCACCGGGTGTCAACGGAGATTTCTCTACAGCTTTTCCGGCAAAAATCTTCACGTCGCCCACAGTAGCGCCCTCAGCCGTCAGCACTGACCACGCTCCGGGATAGGGCGAAAGTCCTCTTACAAGATTAGCCACCACGCGCGCATCGGCTGTCCAGTCTATACGGCATGTTTCCTTGAAAATCTTGGGCGCAGGCGTGGGCTCCTCGCCTTGCAGCAGTTCGTCTTGCGGGATGGTTTTAAGCGTGCCGTCGAGAATACCGTTGACAGTTTCGAGGGTCAGCTCTGCGCCGAGCATCATCAGGCGGTCATGTACCGAACCCACGTTTTCATCCGGAGCGATCTCGATGCGCTGCTGCGCGATGATGTCGCCGGTATCTATCTCATGCTTAAGGAAGAAAGTGGTCACGCCTGTCTCAGTATCGCCGTTGATCACCGCCCAGTTGATGGGTGCGGCACCGCGGTAGCGCGGGAGAAGCGAGGCATGAAGATTAAATGTACCTAAGCGGGGCATGCGCCAAACCACCTCGGGGAGCATACGGAAAGCGATGACGATAAAGAGGTCGGCATCGAGGGAGCGCAGCTCGTCTACAAACGCCTCATCCTTAAGTTTTACGGGCTGCATGAGTTTCAGGTCATGGGCGAGCGCATATTCCTTGACGGGCGACTGATACATCTTATGGCCGCGCCCGGCAGGCTTGTCGGGCATCGTCACTACTCCTACTATATTATATCCACCCTCCACGAGGCGGCTGAGCGACTCAACCGCAAACTCCGGGGTACCTAAAAACACTATCTTCAAATCTTTCTTTTCCATACCACAAAATTAGCACATTTTTTCTTAACTTTGCATCACAACTAACATAACGCCATGAAAAATACTATAATTTTAGCTATCACTGCCCTCACGGCTACCGCAGCCTTGGCTGTAGAAAATCCGTTTGACAACGTAAGGCTCTATGAGCGATGGCAACGCGAGTTTCGCGGTCCTGAGGAGGGTAATCCATTTACCGACGTGACATTCAGCGCCACGTTTATCAACGGTTCCGATACTCTCTCCGTACCGGGTTTCTACGACGGTAGCGGCATATACGTGCTTCGTTTCCTTCCCCTGAAGCCGGGGCGATGGGACTACATCACTTCATCATCAGCCTCTCAACTTGACGGTATCGAGGGCTACATCACATGCAGCGGTGAGGCCAAGGGTCACGGGCCGGTAAAGGTGAGCGGCCGACATACGTTTGCCTACTCTGATTCCACCCGCTACATGCCTTTCGGCACCACGGCCTACGCCTGGGCTCACATGACTCCTGACCTTCAAGCCATCACTCTCGCCACACTCGCCGAGAGCGATTATAATAAGATAAGAATGTGTGTGATGCCCAAGAGTTACGCTCTGTGTAAGAAGGAGCCTGTATACTATCCTTTTGCCCCGGGACCGAGCGAGGTGGAGGGAATGACACTCACTGCCAAAAGCGGAAAGCAGTTTGACCTCACGCGCTTCAACCCGAGCTTCTTCCGCAATTTCGAACAGGCGATCGACAGCCTGGCCGAACTGGGAATCGAGGCTGACCTGATACTTTTCCACCCTTACGACAAGGGCGAATGGGGATTTGACTCCATGCCGGCCGAGGTCAACGAGGCTTATGCGCGCTACGCAGCCGCTCGCTTTGCGGCTTTTCCCAATGTGTGGTGGTCGATGGCCAATGAATATGACTACGTGACTTCAAAGACTGAGGATGACTGGCTGCGCCTTATCGACGTGGTGGACAGTACCGACCCCTACGGACACCTCCTCTCCATCCATGGCTCTACCGCTACATACTTCCCATACGAAACCACGCGGCGCATCACTCACACCAGTATTCAGGACGAGGCTCCGGTGATGGAGCCGGGCCGCTCGGCGATACTCCGCTGCGTGTACCGCAAGCCGGTGGTGCTCGACGAGGTGTGCTACGAGGGCAATCTGCCCAACCGTTGGGGCCGGCTGAGCGGACAGGAGATGGTGCACCGTATATGGAACGGTGTGCTCGGAGGCACTTACGTGACTCATGGAGAGTGTTTCCTTCAGCATCCGGCTGACAGCGATACCATAATGTGGGCTGAAGGTGGCAAGCAGCGCGGCGAGTCGTGGCGACGCATTGGATTTATCCGCGATATTGTCGAGTCGATGCCGGCGCCCATCGAGCCGGCCGACATCTCCCGCGACATCCGCACTTCCACCGGCGGGCCGGGCCATTATCTCATCTATTTCGGCAAAGAGATGCCCGAAAGCTGGATTTTCAATCTCCCGGCCAGGTGTGCCAACTATGCCAAACTCAAGCCCGGCACTCGCTTCAAGGTGGAAATCATCGACACTTGGAATATGACCGTTACCGAGTGGCCCGAAATCATGGAGGTAGGCAAGGCGATTGACTACCGCCACTACGATGTGAACAACCGCAACATACGGCTGCCTCTCACACCTTACATATTACTTCGGGTAACGGAAATCACTGATTGAGTGAAAGCACAAGGGCTCGCAGGGCTTCCGTGGCATCACACTGCGGGAGCCTGTCGAGCAACGCGCATGCCTTATCGGAAAGTCGGCGTATGGCCTCGAAAGCATAATCTATACCGCCCAGTTCCTTGGCATAGTCGATGAGAGTGGCTATCTCATCAGTGTCAAGAGTCTCCTTGCGCGACATCGCGAGCATGGCTTCGTGGCGCGGATCAGCGGTGAGGGTGAGAGCATGGAGGAGCGGAAGGGTGAGCTTGCCCTCGCGGAGATCGTTGCCGGTGGGCTTGCCTATAGTCTCGTCGCTGAAGTAGTCATATATATCGTCGCGTATCTGGAAGCAGCGGCCGAAAAGTTCGGCATACTCGCTCATTATCTCCACTGCTTCATCGCTCGCGCCCACGGTGTAGCAACCCATCTTCACGCACGATACGAAAAGCGACGCCGTCTTATGCGAGATCACCTTATAATAATTCTCCTCGTCGATAGAATGGAAGCGGGCGTTGCATATCTGATCCATCTCGCCCACTGAAAGCATCTGGCCGAGCTGGCCTATGGTGTCGATTACGCGCAGGTCGCGGGTGCGGATAGCCTCGCGAAGCGATCCCGAGACGAAGAAGTCGCCCACGAGCACCGCGATATGATTGTCCCACACGGCATTGATGGTCTGGCGTCCATGGCGAGTATCGGAATCATCCACCACGTCATCGTGGATAAGCGACGCATTGTGAAGTAGCTCCACGGCAGCGGCGGCTGCAATCACATCCGAGCTCACGTGGCCGAAGATCTTGGCCGTAAGTATCACGAGCATCGGGCGCAGCTGCTTTCCTTTTGACTGCATATAATTGTGAATCACTTGATTCATCAGTTCGTTGGATGAATCAAGCGTGGCAGTCATTCGCTCGTTAAGTGCTCGCAGCTCAGGAGCTATGCTCTCTCGTATTTGGGAGACGGTCATCATTTTGAGGTACAAAATTACAAAATAGTAATAACATTTGCAGCGTGTAGCGGTATTTTTTATTCATTTATTTTTTCAACTGCCTCGCTTGAAGTATTATTTCCAATTTTTTTTGGAAAATCAAGCGGGGTTTGCTACCTTTGTGCAACAATGAGCGAAGATAAGTCAAGAGCCAAAGCCACCGAAGCGTTTGCGCAATATATCGCCGCAAAGCAGTTGCGCGACACCCCGGAGCGGCGCACGATTCTCGACACGATATTTGACTTCAACGGCCACTTCACCATCGAGGAGCTTGCCGATCGCCTGGCGCGGAGCGATTTCCGCGTGGCCCGCTCGACCATTTATGCCAATATGGAACTTATGGTCGACTGCGGCATAGTGCGGTGTCATCACCTGCGCGGTGGCGGAGTGCAATACGAGCGCCGCATAGGCACCGGGCAGCACTTCCACTGCATCTGCACCCGCTGCGGGCGCATACGCCAGATACGGGAGCCTGAGATTGCGAGGATGCTCAACTACAGGCGCTACCCATCGTTCACGGTGACCGATATCGAAGTCTATGTCTATGGCCTCTGCCACAGGTGTCGAAAAGCCTCGGCTGATCCTCGCCCGGCGAATCAAAACAGTAAATAACACCAATATATCACATATTATATTTAGATAGAAACATGAAAGTAGATGTACTGCTCGGCCTCCAGTGGGGCGACGAAGGTAAAGGTAAGGTAGTCGACGTATTGACTCCCCGATATGATGCTGTTGCCCGTTTTCAGGGTGGCCCGAATGCCGGTCACACTCTCGAATTTGAAGGCAAGAAATATGTGCTCCGCTCCATCCCTTCGGGCGTGTTCCGTGAAGGTCAGGTAAATATCATAGGCAATGGCGTGGTGCTCGACCCCGTGCTCTTCCGCGAGGAAGCCGAGGCGCTGGAGAAGAGCGGCGTGGATCTTCGCGGCAATCTCCGCATCTCCAAGAAAGTGCACCTCATCGCTCCTACCCACCGCTTGCTCGATGCCGCCAATGAGAAAGCCAAGGGCGGCAAGAAGATAGGCACCACGGGCAAGGGTATCGGTCCTACGTATACTGACAAGATCTCGCGCAACGGTATCCGTCTGGGCGACATCTACCATAATTTCGACGAAAAATATGCGGCCCTGCGCGACCGTCATCTTGAGCAGCTCCGCCAGCTCGGCGCCGAGCCCGAAGGTCTTCCCGAACTCGAAAAGAAGTGGATGGATGCCATCGAGTATCTGCGCGGCTTCGAGATCATCGACTCTGAATTTGAAATCGACAAGCTCCTCAAGGAGGGCAAGAGCGTGCTCTGCGAGGGTGCTCAGGGCACTCTCCTCGACATCGACTTCGGCTCTTATCCTTTCGTGACGAGCTCCAATACCATCTGCGCCGGCGCTTGCTCGGGCCTGGGTGTGGCTCCCGGCAAGATAGGCGAGGTATACGGTATATTCAAGGCTTATTGCACCCGCGTGGGCTCGGGTCCTTTCCCCACCGAACTTTTCGACGAGACCGGCAAGACCATCCGCGACCTCGGCCATGAATACGGCGCCGTGACCGGTCGCGAACGTCGCTGCGGCTGGATCGACCTCGTGGCTCTCCGCTATGCCATCATGATCAACGGCGTGACTCAGCTTATCATGATGAAGAGCGACGTGCTCGACGGCTTTGACGAAATCAAGGCTTGCGTGGCTTACCGCATCAACGGCGAGGAGACCCGTCAGTTCCCCTACTCTATCGAGGAAGATATTGAGCCGGTATACGTGACTCTCCCCGGCTGGAAGACCGATATGACCCGCTTCACCTCGGAGGATCAGTTCCCCAAGGAGTTCAAGGATTACATCGCGTTCCTCGAAAAAGAGCTTGAGACTCCCATCACCATCGTATCTATAGGTCCTGACCGCGACCAGACTATCGTGCGTCACAACCATAAGTAATATTCACCGTCTGTAATTCCTTAAATCTAAATACCATGGCTAAAGTCAAACCATTTCGCGGCGTCCGCCCGCCCCGCCACTTAGTCACTCAGGTCGCTTCACGCCCCTACGACGTGCTCAATTCTGAAGAAGCTCGCTCCGAGGCCGACGGCAACCCCATGTCGCTATACCACATCATCAAGCCCGAAATTGATTTCGAGCCCGGAACTGATGAGCACGATGAGCGCGTGTATGACAAGGCTGTAGAAAACTTCCGCGCGTTTCAAGACAACGGTTGGCTCGTGGCTGACGACAAGGACCACTATTATATCTACGCCCAGACCATGAACGGCCGCACTCAGTATGGCATCGTGGTGGCTGCCAACGTGGCCGACTATATGGAAGGGCGCATCAAGAAGCATGAGCTCACCCGCCGCGACAAGGAGGAGGACCGCATGAAACACGTGCGCATCAATAATGCCAACGTCGAGCCGGTTTTCTTCGCGTTCCCTGACAATGAAGTGCTCGAAAAAGTAATCAAGGATGTCACCGCCGGCGAGCCTGAATATGACTTCACTGCCCCCGACGGTTTCGGCCATCACTTCTGGGTAGTGGAAGACCCTGCGCAGATCGAGACTATAACCAAGGCTTTCGAGGCCATTCCCGCGCTTTATATCGCCGACGGTCATCATCGCTCGGCTGCCGCCGCTCTCGTGGGTCACGAAAAGGCCACCAATAACCCCGCACATCGCGGCGATGAGGAATACAACTATTTCCTTGCCGTGGCTTTCCCGGCTTCTCACCTCAATATCATCGACTATAACCGCGTGGTGCGCGACCTCAACGGCCTCACTCCCTCGGAATTCATTGCCCGACTTGAAGAGAACTTCATCGTTGAGCCCAAGGGTGAGGAGGAATATCGCCCCGAAGCGCTCCACAATTTCTCGCTCTACCTCGACGGCAAGTGGTACTCGCTCACCGCTCGCCCCGGCACTTACGACGACGAGGATCCCATAGGCGTGCTCGACGTGACTATCTCTTCTGACCTCATACTCCGCGACATCCTCGGTATAACCGACCTGCGCAGCGACAAGCGCATCGACTTCGTGGGTGGCATACGCGGACTTGGCGAACTGAAGCGCCGCGTGGACTCAGGCGAGATGAAAGTGGCTCTGGCTCTTTATCCCGTGTCGATGAAGCAACTGATGGATATTGCCGACTCAGGCAATATCATGCCCCCTAAGACCACATGGTTTGAACCCAAGCTCCGCTCAGGCCTGGTGATCCACAAGCTCGACTAAACATTCCGTAACTTACCGAAAAATTCGCCCCGCACGTTGAACCATGCGGGGCGACATTTGTTATAGTGATATAGAGATTCTTTAACTACCGTATTTTTACTAATTATGACTACCCGACTCTTCACCGCAATCGCATCAATGATTCTTATCATGACCGCCTCCACAGCAGTCGCCCGCGATCTTGACAAAAATATTCCTGCCCTCGACGCCTCGGCAATCGTAACACCCCCGGCGTTTCCCGGCGGAGAAGAGTCAATGATGTCAAGCATCATCGACAACCTTACCACTTTCCACCTCTCGGCAGGCGAAGCCAGCGCCGATGTCATGGTGAGCTGCACCGTGAGCCGCGACGGCAAGGTGGAGAGCGTGAAGGTGGAGGGAGAGGCATCGCCCCGCATGAGTGCCCGCGTAAAGAAAGCGGTTGAGCGCCTTCCCCGCTTCGAGCCCGCCTCCATATCAGGCCGCGCTGTCGACTATCACCTCAACTTCCCTCTCCTCATCTCAAGCACTGAAGAATAACACCGAAACATATTTACTTTAGCAATAAGACCCTCATCGCCCGAGACCCCACTCCGAGTCCCCGGCGATGAGTTTTTTTTATCTTACTATTTTCATTCCGGATGTAGGGACGTCGCTGTGCGAAGTTTCGGCGAAGGGCAACAAGCTATTATTTTGTTTTACAGAACATTACCATCGGCTCATCCCGGAAACGTCGCACAGCGACGTCCCTACGACCGTAAAGCAAATCTTAACAAATTAGGACAAGCCCTTGCGAGCCTGTCCTAATTGTCATAGATCAGACGATAATCAGTCTTTAATGATTTCTCAATTACAATAATCCATAGACACAGTGAGATTATAAATCACGTAGTTAGCGACCTTTACTCGGCCTGATGTACCATTAGTAATTTTAACCTTCACCGTTGTATAGTCCGAAGCTTCCGGATGCGATGTGAACCCAACTATAACAGATGAATTATAAAATTTACCATAACCGTCACATACTACGTAATTGTCATCCGACTCAGCAACCACATAGGAAACTCCATCATTTCCACTGCACTGCGCTGTAAATCGCTTTCCGGCTGCAAATGCCACTGCACAAATGATTGTTACAAACAAAACTGAAAATAAAAACTTTTTCATAATGATTAATGGTTTGGTCATTTGCTCCATTTGACCTTTTAAAATGATTAATATGAAATGAGGAGCAATTTTAAAAATTTCTCGAATTTTATCATTTCTTATTTAGTTCTTGTAATAAAGATTTCAAAGCATCCTTTCCATCTTCCAGACCAATCCTCAATAAGGATACAAACCCTATACACGTTCACCTCCCAGATCCACATCATACTTTCGGATCCACCGCTACCATCTCTTTTTTTATAATTAACATATTTAGTTTCAGGATTTCGTCCAAAGACATCCGTAAAATATTGACATGCAATTCTCGCTAGCTCCTTTGAATCTGCATTATTATCAATCGTTATCATGTGAATAGTCCTTAACGAATATACATCATTAAACTCTAACCAGGTAACAAAATCTTTCCCCGGCGTATGTGCAATCCAGTCCAATCCACCTCTATACCTAAACTCCATATGCTTGGATGCCAGATTTTCCTTTAAAATTTCAAAATCTGAATCATTTTTCAATCTATACCAAACATCAATCCAATGATCCTTCCCTTCATTCATTAAAAAAAGAAACTTTTCGTGAATTCTAAGGAATGAGACCCCTGACTCATCATGGTTCTGAGCTTTACAGCAAAAAAAAGAACTAAACAGAAAAAGGGCTATGACAATATATTTCATATCGTATAGATATACGTTGATCAGCCCAATCAACATAAGGTTTAAAAGATAGAAACGTGGACTGAATTCACTCACTCTATCGCTGATGGTCGTAGGAAACCTGAAGATGAAGACATGAGAGTAGCAGCCCACGCTAAGCGTGAGAACCGCTTTGATACCCTCTCATCTTCATGAAAATTTCCTACGTTTTCAGCGATGAAAGATAGCAAAACGCTTCTATTAATTCTGATTTTAAAACATTCCTCTGAATGATACTGCAAAAATAAAGATAATATTCAAATAATCATCCTTTTTTATATAATATTTTCCAAAAAAATAGATATGAATATGCGAAGATAGGTACTATAACTAAGCAATTAGGACAAGCCCTTGCGAGCCTGTCCTAATTGTCTTAATCGTCTTAATTGTCCTAATCGTCCTAACGGTCGCTTAGAATTCGGCGTGGCCGGGATAGCGGGGGAAGGGAATCACGTCGCGGATGTTGGTCATGCCGGTCACGAAGAGCACCAGGCGCTCGAAGCCGAGGCCGAAGCCCGAGTGAGGCACCGTACCGAATCGACGGGTATCGAGATACCACCACATATCTTTCATGGGGATACCGCACTCCTCTATACGTGCAAGGAGCTTGTCGTAGCTCTCTTCACGCTCGCTACCGCCGATGATTTCACCGATGTGGGGGAAGAGTACATCCATGGCGCGCACGGTCTTGCCATCCTCATTCTGCTTCATATAGAAGGCCTTGATTTCCTTGGGATAGTCAGTGAGGATCACCGGTTTCTTGAAATGCTCCTCCACGAGGTAGCGCTCATGCTCGCTCTGAAGGTCAGTACCCCAGTGGACGGGGAATTCAAATTTCTTGCCTGACTCTTCGAGAATCTTCACGCCCTCGCCGTAAGTGAGACGTACGAAATCATTCTCAACCACAAACTTCAGGCGCTCAACGAGATCCTTGTCATACATCTGCTGGAGGAATTCGATATCATCCTTGCAATGCTCAAGAGCGTAGTTGATGCAATACTTCACAAATTCCTCAGCAAGGTCCATGTTTTCGGTAATGTCCATAAACGCCACCTCAGGCTCGATCATCCAGAACTCTGAGAGATGGCGGGGAGTATTGGAGTTTTCGGCGCGGAATGTGGGGCCGAAAGTGTAGATAGCGCCGAGAGCTGTAGCGCCGAGCTCACCTTCGAGCTGACCCGAAACGGTCAGGGCGGTGGGCTGGCCGAAGAAGTCGGCCGAGTAGTCTACGGAACCATCTTCAGTCTTGGGCAGGTCGTTGAGAGGTAGGGTTGTAACCTGAAACATCGCGCCCGCACCTTCGCAGTCGCTGGCAGTGATGAGCGGAGTGTTGAGATAGTAAAATCCCTTCTCCTGGAAGAATTTATGGATCGCGAAAGCAAGAGCCGAGCGCACGCGCAGGATGGCACCGAAAGTGTTGGTGCGGGGACGCAGATGGGCTATGTCGCGCAGGAACTCAAGGGTGTGACCCTTCTTCTGGAGGGGATATGATTCCACGTCGGCGGTGCCGTAGACGGTGAGGGTGTCGGCCTGAATCTCGCAGGTCTGACCTTTACCCTGCGACTCCACGAGCTGACCGGTGACGCAGATTGACGAGCCGGTGGTGACGGGACGCAGGTCATCGTCACTGAACTTGGCCATGTCAAATACTATCTGGATATTCTTGATTGTAGAGCCGTCGTTGAGAGCCACAAACTGCACGTGCTTGTTGCCGCGGCGGGTTCGCACCCAGCCCTTGGCCATCACTTCCGTGCCGATAAGGTTGCCTTTGAGAAGGTCTGCTACTTTTGTACGTTTCATGTGATATTTTTAATTGTATAGATTATTCAAATGATCCCATTTTGAGGTAGTTGACCTCATCCTGGGTAAGATAGCGCCAGCGGCCGCGGGGGAGATTTTTCTTGGTGAGTCCGGCGAAGTACACGCGGTCGAGTTTGGTCACGTGATCCCCGCGTAACGGTTTCTGTACTCCCATTCGCGGAGCATATCGGCGAT
>CAYZFG010000042.1:0-21019 GCA_964477665.1 uncultured Staphylococcus sp. | reverse complement strand
CTTTATCTTCGGCAGTTGTAGCTTCTAACGCCATATTAAGGACCCAATATTTTTCCCCTCTTTTGCTCTCCATCGCTTAGGATCCCTGCTTTCAGCCCATTCAGACCACGCTTTTGCAGCGTCAAGCGGATATTTCTCGTAGAGGGCACGGGAGGGATAAAGCATTACCACTCCGTCTGGTTCATGACCGCAAGATGGCAAAGCCACCCATACATCATCGCTATTCCTTATCCAAATCGAATGGTCTTCATCGGGTTTTATTTCGGTGAGTCTGCATTCCCCGATGTAAGGAGAATATAATTTCTCTCCTTCGCAGCCTTTCAGAAGTTCGCAGAGGTTCAGTTCTTTTTCTGTCATATCTTTCTTTTCTTCGGTGTAAGGTTCAAGGAAAGACACGGAATAAGAGAATTGTTCGCCATTGTCAAATACAATGCTGGCAAATGGCTCATTTATACTCAGGACTTCTGCAATTTTGCCGATATAATCGGGATTTCCCTTAATTGGTGTTACCTTATCCCCAACCTTGAGCTTCGGCTTCGGTTTCTCCTCTAAGTCGGGAAGGCACTTAGAGCCGAAAAGAGAGCGCAATAAACGCATTTCTGAACTATATATAACATAATATTTATCGCTTTCGTCTAAAATGGCGCAAGCACTTGCTCTTTCTTGATACGCTTTCCGTACTTCTTCTCGTGAGGTAATCAGCATTTCCTCGGGCTCGGTGTCGGAGGTGAGGTTGTGGTGGCCGAAGATGCCTATTAATCCAGCAATGTAACCTCTATTAAACTCCTGACAACTTTCTCCTTTACAGAAGTATGTTGATACTATTTCATCTCTCACCTCTTTAGGTAAGCAAGCCCATGCTTTATTTTGTTGTTCTGTTGTCATATAATCGATTCGCAAATATAACTGGTTAGTATAATTATTTCATCACAAAGTTAAACCTTTCAGTTTATTTAAACAAATAATTAGTCAAATAAATTCAACCTTTAACTATAATTAACTATTTAATAGTACCAGATATTAAACAAGGTGGTTGTCGCGAATAAAACGGTCTAAATCTTCTACCTTATACTCATAATAATTTCGGTTGGAATTGCGCCTATATACACGCCGCTCTATGGCTCCTTTTTGACCGGCTGCGATAATAGCTTCCTCATTGCAGCCACAATATAGGGCTGCTGACTCAAGGGTTAACCATTTGCCACTATCGTTTACTTCCAGATATGGATTCGTACCAGGAGAGTAATATTCGCCATTCATACGCGGAGAAGTCCCTTTTCCGTATTTCTGAAAGTAAAGTATCGACTCCCTAATCGCAGCTTTCATTAGTATCTTATCTTCCGACGTAATATTAAAACTATGGATTTTAGTTATATTAGGCTTAGCCGAACGGTCTTTTGGCTTTTCAATTATCTCCTCCTCGATATGGAAATCAGCGGGCAGAAATGTAGATAAGGATTTCTTTACCGGTTTAGGCTCATACTGAAAACGTTTGTCCTTTGGCAACTTATTGATTGCGCTAATAATCAAATTTACTGTAATATCGCCACTCTCAACGAGTCCAATAAATTTTCTTACCATTTTAAAAGTCGCGCCCTCCGAGTATCCTATTTCAGCGGCAATATCAGGTACAGAGCATCCATTTTGAGTTACTTGCGCACCCGCATATAGCATAGCACGATAGGCCTTACACTTCGTTTCCGTCATACGACCGTATTTGTAGTTGGCTTTTTTATCAATAATGTCAATAATAGTTTTTTCCATATATAATTAAGTCGTAGTTGCTTATAACATTGTATTAATCATTGCGCTTGCCTTATTTGCCATCACGCTTACACAAAGTTTAGTTTGCTCGTTGGATTCTATAGGAAACTGATTTGCGATAGCAGTACAGATACTTTTGATAGCAGACAATCTTGCATCCCCATGATTCCTACAAGGCATACCAAGCCTTTCAGCGATGCGCTTGTTAACCTGTCGGTCAAAGTCCTCCACATAGTCAATCAAAGCCACTATAATATTGGCATAGCATAAGATACTGCCGTGTTTGATACGCCCATGATACTTGAGAATCTGATTTCCGAAAGTGAAATACATCAGAGTCAGATTACTACCACACCTTTCGATGTATTCGTCGCGCTGAGCAAGAAACTTCTGGAAAATATGTGCTGGCATTTCATTTTGGAGTGCCTTGATGTATTCTTCCTTTATTTCCTTCAGTCTACGTGTATGCTTCTTGTAGCCAGAAATCCGGTTGTCCCTCGCATGAGCTACCAGCAAGTCCAAATAATAGACTACGCATTGAGTTATAAAGTGTGGAATGTATGCCATTCTTAATGATTCCTTTTGTTCGAAAAGATTCAGAAATTCTTCCGTAGATAACTCTCGCTCGCGCATCGGTTTGCGCTTCTTAACTTGGAAATCGGTAAACAGCGTGGGCGAGACGAGATTTGGAGCGGTGCTTGATAACTTCTCAACATTCAAAGCCTGCCCTTGGCGCATCTCCCTCACCTTTTGGCTATCAAGTTCCGGCATCGGATTAAGACATCCGGCAAGAATATCAGAAGAGAGAAAGTTGTTAGTTTTGGGATTCATCTTGAAAGAGAGTTGATTGTTTATGTTGATTACCTTTCGTCTTTTTTGCGGCCAAGTCGGCTACATCAAACATCGACAAAGGAGGATTATATGTATTCAGAAGATTGATGGCATCTGCGTGAAAATTCTTCTTGATTTCAAAGCCATAGCACTTGCGACCACAGTTTCTTGCTGCCAATAATGTAGTCCCGCTTCCCGCGCAAGGGTCAATCACGACATCACCGGGGTCAGTGAAAAGACGTATCAACTGTTCCAATAGTGGTACGGATTTCTGCGTTGGATGAATTTTAGGCGTTTTGTTATCGCGGGGATAATCCATGCAGTTGAATATCATGTGACCATCATTGTTGAATTTGGGAAGTTTGTCACGATAAAGCAATATTCCATATTCGCAGTTCCCCACTATCTTCATATTAGCCTTAAGTACCTGCGGCGAGTAGTTCTTGCGAAATACCAGCGGAATATAGTGATTGAATCCATATCGCTTTCCAAGCTCAATGAAATACATTTGCTGTTCAAATGCGCAAAAGATTATCATACACGGGGATTTGCCTGCCTCTTTAGGCTCTTTAACAAGCAGATTTGAGCAAAAGTGCATAAACTCTGCCGGGCGAAAATCTTTATCCGTATCAAAGAATTGCTTACCGGCTAATTCACTTTCGCCATTCTTGTTATCTCCATCTACATACCACTTTGGATTAGAAGCGTAGGCATCAATTCCCAAATTGTATGGCACATCGGCAATAATGAGTTGCGCCTTGCAATTCAGGTGTCGCTTCCAGTTCTGATAATGGTCGTTAAATAGTTCTATATCTTTCATTTCTATTTGGTTTAGAATGGTAATGATTCGTTCGGGTCATTTGGTCTAAATGGTAGGTCGTCAGTACGACTTGATGTAGCTTGCGCAAATGGCGGTGAAGGTGACGCACTTGTGAGATTGTTCCATGGCAATTCAATATTTAACTTCGGAATAACTATTTCACCTTTCTGTTTCTGCTGAATCATATCCACCATGTCAGCTCTGAAATTTATGGCTATGCCGTCATTTTGCTTCCAAGGGATGTATCTGCCGTTGATGACGTTAAACTTAAATATAGCATCACCCGGCTGACCAAGATGTCTGAACTTAACTTTTTCCACCCTTACAAGCGTGTAATTCTTGCTCTCATCACGCTCACGGTGAACGATGATACCATAATCAGCCTTGTTGAAAAAGTTTGCCGAGCCGTTGATGTCGTACATTGTGGGTATTCCGCCGTTTCCATTATCCTTTCGGACTTTCGTAGGGTGAGCCATTAAAACAAAGAGTAAGTCATTCTGCACAGCAAATGTTGACATTCTATCAAGCACACGTGATATGTACTGTGTTTCAGATTCTCGGCTTGATTGTTCATGCTCTATTCGGTTGAATGGGTCAAGCACAAATATCCTTATTCCTCTGCGTCTTACAAGATATTTTGCCTTTGCTAATATATTGTCGATATTATAGCCATCTTCCGGCATGACATGAAAGAAGTTATCGCGATAATATGATTTTGCATTAGCATACTGGTCAGGAGTGATATTTTCATCATTGTTAGAGTGTGCTTGTAATTTCTTGCCACACAATTTTTCTATCAGCTTAACAGCGTGGTATTCCATAGGCATATTCTCAGGAGAGAAGAATCCAATCTTGAAGTCATAAAGGATATTAAGACGTACACACATCTCGTCAATAAATTCCGACTTACCGCTACCCGGTATGCCGGTCACGATAGCAAGACGCTTAGTTTCAAAGCTGATAAGTGCATCAAGATTGGGATGCCCTACAAAGAAGCCCTTTTTCAGACCATTCTGATAGATTGAGTCAAGCTCATCCTCGTAATCGTTAAGCGTGAATACACCATCTACCTTTACTTCCTTTGCGTCGAGCAGACACTTTTCAAGACTTTCCTTTCCGTATTTTTGAAGATGTTCATTGGCATCTTTGCAACCTTCTCCATAGGTTATTACTCGACAACGTTCCGCCCCAAATCGACGAATAAGTTCATCACGCAGTTGCAACCCTTTAGTATCTGTATCTGATGCGATATATATAATCTCTTTATCTTCAAACCAACCATCTATAAAATCATCGAGATATGAGAGGTTGCTATTCGCTCCATTGGGTACGCTGATACAGTTACTTTTTCCGATTTCAACGAAAGAAAGACAATCCATCTCTCCCTCTGTGATAATACACTCACTCTCTCCGGCTATGGCATCGAGATTGTAAGGTATCAGTTCCGCACCACTTTCAAGCATGAAATTCTTTTGGCCGGAACGATACTTAACGTTAATAAGTTCGCCATTCAGATAATAGTTAAACTGTACGGTATTCATCTTCATGCCTTTTTGAGGCATAAACTGTTCACCCTCGTTGATTTGCATCTTCTTGAGTGTGTTCTCCGATATACCGCGGCTATTGAACCAGTTTACTAATCTTCGCGACAAAGTTGTAATAGGGCGCGGTGTTGGCCTGCGATATTCTTTCTTTGGAGCGTCGTGTGACCTCTTACCTACATGAATAGTTCCGCTCCAGCTGCAATAATGGCAGTGCCATACGCCCTTGTCCAAGTCAACGGATAAGCTCTTATCTCGCTTATCATTCCGTCTCTCGTGACAACGCGGGCATGTCACTTTTATCTTCCCGCTATTGCGTCCGGATGGGATATTTATTCCAAAGTCGCTATATAACTTCATAGTAGGTGCAACACCATATTAAAATTCAGTCATCGGACAAAGAACCGTGCCAGTCACAAAACTGACAAGACCAAGAGCCATTATTCAGGTTGACGGACAGACTCCTATCGAAATGCGTTTTGCGATGGGAGCGACAATTAGGGCAGATTACCTTTACAAACCCTTTATCACGTCCTTGCGGGATTGTAATGCCATAGTCAATAAAAGATTTCATTGCTGACTTATTTATTTGAGTTTTGCTCTTTCTGGATTAGTTTCCACACGTTTTCCGAGCCTCGTCTTGACGCACCTTTAAGCTCTACAAGATTGAAAAGTTGAGCTATGCGGTCAACCGTCCTCGCGCCGTAAAGGCTGAGTATTCCGGCTAAAGAGCAGTTAGTCGTTACGATTTTGGGGATGTCAGTCTTGCTATCGTATATAGTATTAATCAGATGAGCGATTACATTAAGTTTATTCCCTACATGATTTGTAGGAGCTATCTCTGTGCCCAATTCATCAAAGCCCATAGGAAGTGAATCAAAAACCGAAAAACCATCGGTGGCGTATGTCCCGCAAAACGTTGGAACATTTATCCACTTGGGGTTTACCGCCTCTCCACTATCTCGCAACCAATACTTAGTTACAAATCGCAGTACAGCTTTCATCAAGACGCTTTTCCCTGTCCCGATGTTACCGTAAATCAATAGACCTCTTTCAGGATTCAGAGCACCTTTTTTATCACGGATACACAAGTGGAAAATGTCTGTTACTGCACGCCTATTTTGGCCGTCAATAACGAAATCGTTGCAATAGGGCTTAATACAATCAAGGAACATTGATTTAATGGGTATAATATCCGTCCGGCATTGCTGAGCCATTGTTGGTTGAAGATATACCGTTTGGTTGATTAGGGCTGTTGATTCCATATAGGCGGCGATATAAGCAATCGTGAAAGGGGATATAGCTATTATTTGGCAGATTTATAGGGAATGTAATCAACTATTTTTACCCGCTTGATTTCGTCGAGTCGCAAATCATATCCTTGCTTGAGGTATTCATTTGTGATTGCAGTAGCTTCCGCTATACTCTCGGCGCACACAAGGATTTCATACTTCGTCTCCTTTTCCCTACCGCTGGTTTCGTCAATAAATACGTCGATAACGGTAGCTTTAAAGAATGGCTTATCATCTTCTTTCTGATTGATGATTTCGCGTATCCTGCTGCGGAATATGGCAAACACATCAACATTCAGATTAGGATACTCCTCAAACATAATCTTTTCAGCTTCGCCAAAAAGCTCTGCATCAAGGATAAAGTGTTCTGCCACTTCCTTGACTTCTCCACCGTCAAGGGGCTTTTCTACTTTAATTTTTGCTTCAAAAAACATATTCTTATCGTTTTAGGATTGTACCGTGGGATTGCCACGGTACAATCGTATGAAAGTAATCGTTAGAACGGGAGGTCAGGCTTTTCATCAGGAGCGAAGCCGGGAGCATTTGCAACATCTTCCGTAGTCGGCGTTAATGGTTTCGATGACCTTGTTTCAAGGTCGCCCATGATGTAGTTTTCGCCTTCCTTGCGTTCCTCTTTTTTGGGTGCGCAAGAGATGAAATGTGTATAGGTATGCTCGCCGAATGTCTGAGGTTGCTTTTTAGTGAAGATAGCTACGTTAAGGTATACGCGTTCCTTTCCGTCCTTACACATGACTTTCTTCATCTGACTTACAGGGATGTCAGTAAGACAAATGCTTCCTGTAAGAAAACTGTTGTTATCTACCATTTTTATGCTCTTTTGGGGTTAAGTTGTAAATAGTTGTCTTGTATTACTTCTTCAGCGAGGGCGACGCGCTCCACTATATGGCCTATCTCTATATCATCGCGAGTGATACGTACAATGTGGATTGGATTCTCCACAAAGGGACAAAATGCTATGAAATCACAGAAAGAGGTATTTGTGCAAGCCATGTGATTTTGGCACTGATAGAAATAGTCCGGGTTAACTCTTTTCAAAGAGTCATTGTCGTGGATTTCTGCTACATACTTGCTGTATGTTGATAGCGTCGGGCATTTAATCTCTACACATCCTATATCCTTACCGTCATTGATAATTCCATCGGGGGATGAAGCTAAGTAAGAAATTGTAGGATGCTTGCAGAGACCCACCTCTGTCACTTCCCTGCCTGTGAGTTGTGTATAAGTACTCCGCGCATTATCCTCTTGCTCCGTGCCGAAGCGCATCGCCTTAGATGTTGACGTTGTGGTGTCGATGTAGAAAGAAAACATATTGTCATCTTTCACGATTTCGGGATTAAGCGAGCGTTCCCCTGCAAGCTGATAGAGATATGTCAAAGCAGTTTCGCTGAAAACTTTATCTTTAGCTCTCCCGCTCTTCATAAGCAAGCCTACCTGACTACCGGTAATGTAACCGAGCCGCGCACGATACCAATCAAGGGTGCGTTGTTCCTGATTGTAATTAAGATTTGCCATAATACTTAGATTTCAGGATTGGGAGCTGAGATATTCGCGTTGTCCTCGATTACTTCCCCGGTTTCCTTATCAACATACTCCGGGGACTCACTTTGAGGCTGGTCTGATTCATTCATTACAGACGGCTTCTTTGTGCTTTTCGCTGCACGCGTAGCTATGTCATTGAGCTTATTGGACTTTGCTTCCTTGCTATTCCTGATAGGTGCCATCACTTCTTCAATGGTAGTATCGCCATCCTTGAGAGACTGAACTATACCAAGCAACAATGCTATCTCTTCTGCCTGAATCTGATTGACGGTATGTTTACCACACAACTTAACCACCTCTTCCTCCGATATGCCGTACATATCATTGAAATGCTTTATTGCACCGGCACGACGCTTCACGAGCTTTTCTTCATTAGATAAGTCTCCGGTGATAAGATTCTGAGCCGCTTTATACACCTTATCCGTAATAGCTTTCGGCACGAGAGTGAAAATGGCATTACGAAAAGCGATAGCATTTGCAGCATTTCCGGTGACTGTAATCATGTCTTCTGAATAGCGGCCACCCTTTGAATTAAGAATTGACCTGCGAACCTCAAAAGCTACCGCATAGTTATTTTCCAAATCCCAAGCTGTGCCACGAGATACAACCTGCGTCGCGGTTACATTTACTACACGAGCTTCAGCGCGAAGATTTCCGTATTGCTGCGCAATAATCTTCGCAAGATGCACTGAAGGTCCGGTGATAGGCTTCCCGCCCCGTGGTAGTGCATACCTGCATGATTGCGCTGTTTCCATGTCCATCGTAGCGATAGCAATAGAATTGTTTACACATCGGCTTATGCTTCGCGGATACTGATGAGCGGTCTCCACCTGCATATCAATGTTAGCACGCTCCGAACGGTCGATTGTTTCTACCAGCTCTGCTGTTGTTGGGTCTTTCAAGCGGGCGACCTCAAAACCCTGAATTTCTTCTACCATAATGAAGATTTTTTTGATTGCCATCTTACTGCTTCCGGCCTTGCATTTGTGAAGACAGCGGGACTCGAACCCACACTGTATCGCCTACCATACTTCCTTATCCACTCGGCATCTCCCGACTACGGGCTTTTCGTTGAATAAGTGATGCGCCTACCATTTTTCGCTATGTCTCCAAATTGCCCGGCTGCTTGCATAGGCCGGGCACAAAAAAACTCAAATTTATGGCTTTCACCAAAGGACTGCCTCTCTTGGCTCATCCTGCTTTCTTCTTCCTACGTCTATTCGATAGCTTAAACTTTTCAAGTACTTTATTCACGTCAATCATCACCCATCTGCCATATTGACTTATGCAATCATCAAGCACGCCATTTGCTTTCATACGGTACACCGTAGAATCAGACGTTCCGAGTATTTTAGCAAGCTCGCTTATGCTGTTAACATACCACCTTTCTAACCTCGGGGGCTTCTCTTCTTTCGATTCCGTCTTAGCCCGCCACTCGGTTATCATTTCAAATAATTGCCGGGGCGTTAGTAAGTGAATCGGGGTATCAAGCCCTATTGTAAATGTCGCTACACTTTCCATAATCATTGAGTACGTGTAATAACGGCTGCCACATTTGACCTTGCATCTATATCATACGCAAAGGGAGCATCCCCGCTTTTCTTGAGCTGAGTTATAGTTGACCTAATCGAATTTTCCGAGTAAAGCCTATACGGCACTTTAACAGACTCACCCACATTCAACTCTAATAGAGTCACTTGTAATCGGTCGCCACGTTTTATTTTTTTATTTTCCATTGGTTTATTTCAAAAATAAGTATTAACTTTGCATTATCAATACAAATTAAGTCCTTAATCATTTCACTTATTACTAATGATTAAGTGTTTAATCAGTATCAACACCACAAAAGTACAACTTAATACTGATTTTACAATAGTATTTTCAGTATTTAACATTATTTTAACTTATGACTGACGGAGAAAAACTTATTGCCATCCAGCAGATGACTGGATTAACGTGGAAAGACCTTGCGGCTAAGGTAGGAATTGCGTCCGCTCAAACATTTACTGACATCCGAGGCGGCCGACATGGTATTAGCCTCAAACTCGCCAATAAAATAATAGAGGTTTTTCCGGATATTCGTAAAGAATGGTTAATGTTCGAGAGTGGTCCTATGACACACAAGGAAGCCGACGGAATGATAGCTATGTTCAATTCGGCTGAAGACTTAACCGCAAGTAAATCTTCTCCCGATTATATTAATGTAGGGTCGTTTTTTCCTAAAGCAGAAGTGGCTATAAGAAACACGAGCGACAGCATGGTAGAATATCCTATCGGCTGTATACTTGTAATGAAGCGTGTGATGGACATGAAACTTCTTATGCCGGGAAACAACTACCTCATTGAAACAAATGAATTTGCTACTGTAAAGAGTCTGCAAAAAGGTAAAGACGATGCACATATTGCCCTTTACTCCTCCAACTGCACTACTTACCCCGATGGCAAACTGATATATCAACCGTTTGAGATTCCTCTCGATTCGGTTAACAGAATGTTTTATATCCTCGGATATATATTTCCGCAGGCCAACGATTTATATAAGGTGTAATTACCATGATAACAATCAAGCGTAGTATATCATTTAACGTAGAAACAAAGAATAAACTTGAAACAACAGATAAGAAGAATAAGAAGCCGGAAGGTCGCGTAAGGTGCGTAATCGTCTGGCATGGTCAGCGTGTGCGTTTGAGTGTTGCTCATTCTGTTAATCCTGACTACTGGGAAAAGTCCTTGCAACGATGCAGAGCAAAGACAATACATGGAAAGAATAAAACACCTGCATCTGTCATAAACCGCGATATTGACGATTTTGAGAATCTTATTGATAAAATCTTTCAGTTTTTCGAGACAAAGGACTGTATTCCATCTAAAGAGCAGTTTATAAATGAATACACAAGACTAACTACATCTGAATCAGAAACGGATACATCAATAGAGCCCCAAAAAGATATATCAATATTCCCAATATTCGACCTCTACATCAGA
Organism: uncultured Staphylococcus sp.; assembly: GCA_964477665.1. Taxonomy (GTDB): domain Bacteria; phylum Bacteroidota; class Bacteroidia; order Bacteroidales; family Muribaculaceae; genus Duncaniella. The sequence continues at coordinate 10,226 of CAYZFG010000042.1, read as the reverse complement.
GACAACACTGATAGCGGCAGATGGAGCGAAAGTGCCTTGAAAAAGAATAAGACTATCCGAAGGCACCTATATGACACATCGCCAACTCTGACATTTGAAGAATTGGAAAATGATGGAATGACGTTATTCATCAAACACCTTTCTTCCATAAAGGATAGAGATGGACACGTAGGGTTAAAAAACGACACCATAAAGAAAGACATCTCTTTCGTGAAAGCCTTTGTAAGATGGGCTCAAGAAAAGGGCTTTGTTGATAGTAGTAAGTTTTTATGTCAGAAAGTGCGATTGAAGACCGTGCGCAAGACGGTCGTATTCCTCGATTGGGACGAACTTATGAAAATCTACAGCTATGACTTTGGGAATCTGAATTATCTAAGCCATGCAAGAGATGTATTCTGCTTCTGTTGTTTTACGTCTTTACGATATTCTGATGTAGCAAATCTAAAACGCTCAAACTTTAAGGAGGACTCTTTTACTTTCACAACAATCAAGACCTCTGATACGCTTACTATCCAACTAAATAAGTATTCAAAAGCAATTCTTGAGAAATATGCCAATGTAAAATTCCCCAAAGACAGAGTGCTTCCCATTATTTCCAATCAACGACTCAATGAATACATCAAGATTGTGGGGAAGTTATGTGGAATCGACGCCCCGGTATCAATAACATTCTATAAGGGTAATCAAAGGGTGGAAGAAACGCATCCAAAATGGGAAGTTTTGTCTTTCCACGCTGCTCGTCGAACATTTATTTCAAACGCACTCGCTCTTGGAATACCACCTAATATTGTCATGCAGTGGAGCGGTCACAGTGATTATCGGGCGATGAAGCCATACATCGGAATGATAGATAAAGCCGCCCAATATGCAATGACTGCTTTTGATAGGAAAGAAGGTCTGGGGCAGAATGTGGGGCAGAAAAATGATAACGAGTGAAAATACATAGGAATTTTGATACAGCCAGAATAGCGTCAAATATTGGGATTGTAGTGAGTTGCATCCAGTGAAAATGAATGAAAATTTAATTAGTAGAGCCTCCAGCTCCACAGAAAAAAAGCTCGCCCCCGGCGGGCTTTTCTTGTGTGAGCGCCGAGGGATGTGAACCCGACAATTTCAGGATTTTTTCGTACCTTTGCACTTATGAAAAAATATTATGTCGTTCATTTATTGATTGTAACTGCTCTATTTGTATGCGGTTGCTCATCTAATTTTGCTAAATCCCAAGACAATCAAACCAAAGCAGCCACTCAAGAATTGACCGTTGAGGAACGACTTGCTCCCTCTGGAGAAATGGAAGGTATTCCCTATGTAGATTTAGGGTTGCCTTCGGTTTGGGCTTTATACAATTACGGTGCGTCGAACCCCGAGGAATATGGAAACTATTATGCATGGGGTGAAACTGAATTAAAGCCTAAATACAGTTATCGAAATAGCATTACCTATAACAAAGATATGCAGCAACTTACTGGAGTAGAAAATAACAACTGCATAAGTGGCGACCCAACTTTTGATATCGCTCGAAAAAATTGGGGAGGAAGTTGGCTTATTCCTACGAAGGAGGAATTTGATGAATTGGTGGATAATTGCGAAGTTAAATTTATTGAATACAAGAGTGTTAAAGGGTGGCTTTTAACTAGCAAAGTAAATGGAAAAGCAATTTTCCTACCTGCAGCAGGTTACCGGAATAGTCAAGGCTTAGAATTGGAGAAAGAAAATGCTTGCTATTGGTCTGGAACTGCGGACGATAAGGGTATCACTGAGTCTTACGGATTATCAATCAAAGATAATAGTCATAGTAAAAGATTTGACACAAAGGTTTATGGTCGTTACCTAGGCCTCCCTATAAGACCAATTGCAAATTGGTGTAGTGAAGATAACTAAATAGCCTTTCCTTTGCGGAACCTTTAGCTCGGCGAGGGTCCACCGAGCCAAAAGCCCTTGAAGGAGAGAGGGTGGTTCGGGGTCAGATGCGGCGGAACACGTGACCGTTCGCGCCCATTGAGTAATCCCACATGAACAGCTCGCGTCGGTTATCGGCCTGCCTCTTTGCTTCTGCAAAGAACGCTTCTTAGTCGAAGTTTTTAGCGCGATTCTTTGAAAGCAAAGCGCTAAAAGCGATAAACCCATTGTCTTTTCGAGGTCGTAGCACTTGTCAACGATATGGTAGTGCAGGACTTGCTCCAAACGCCGCTGACGGCATAGCCCAGTAATCGAAGTGTTCGTTTTGCGACAACAATGAAATAGCCGTTGCGCATCTCGGCGTTTTATCAGCGAGGGAATTGTAAATCTGGCTGTACTTTATAAAATGTCTAAATGTGTACTATTATTTATGAAAATTTGACCTCAAGGATAAAGAAAAATATCCTTCGGTGAGTAAACACATAGTTGGATCACCCACTGAAAACTTGCCCCGAATGGATTTTGTGAGAAAATATCTCACAAAATAAACTTAAGGATTTCAAATACCACAAGAACGACGAAGGATTCTATTCGCTGTTACAGAAGATCGGGAATGAGGAGTTGGCAAAAGCAAGAGCGCAAAAACTTCGTGGATTTTTTGAGCATACGCTCGACTATAAATCCCAAAAGCCGTGTATACCACAGTCGATATACTCGTTGAGGAATTAGAGCACCCAGAAAATTTATTGGAAACTCCTTGATTAGCATATTTAACAAATGGGTACAAAAGAGTTAAAATGAACCCTCGGACTTGCGAAGCTGCCTTGAAGAAAATATCGTTACCAACTCGTTACACAAATAAATTGCGCGTTTGTATCTTATTGGTACTGCGATATTTGGAGCGCCCAAGAATAAGAATAAGCAACTTACACCCTTTATGGTATAATCCTGTTAATATTTTAATATTTTATACCCAATATGGTGTAATTTAAAATAATTTTCTTATCTTTGTACCCTAAAGGGTATATATTATGACAAACCTAAGCAAATATGTCAAGGAGAAGCGTAAGGAATATGGACTTACGCAGATTGACTTGTCGCAGAAATCGGGAGTAGGTCTTCGTTTCATACGTGAATTGGAACAAGGCAAGGAAACACTCCGACTCGACAAAGTGAATCAGGTTTTATCATTGTTTGGCTCTGAAATGCAACCCGGTAAAAAGACTGAAGTATGAAACGAGCAAAAGTTATTATCAATTCCTCTTTTGCCGGAATACTTACAGAGGACGATTTGGGCTATGAGTTTCGGTATGATACCGATTATCTTCAATCGGATAAGGCCGAAGCTGTGAGTCTTACGTTGCCCTTGAGGGGCGAGCCATATAGGGATAAGGTGTTGTTTCCATTCTTCGACGGATTGATTCCTGAAGGATGGCTTCTTGATATAGCCGAACAGAGTTGGAAAATCTCTGCTCGCGACAGGTTTTCTTTGTTACTTGCATGCTGCAAAGATTGTATCGGTAATATAAGTATAATTCCGGAAAAAGAAATGGAGGTTAGGCATGAATAAGTGTCTATATTGCTATAAACCGCTCTCCGAAGGTGAAATAGATTTTCACAGAAGTTGCGCTCGGAAAATATTTGAGACGACCTTCGTTCCGGAACTCCCTTATACACGAGACAACATAAAAGACCTTGCCCGGGAAATCGTGAGTGCTAGCACCTCCGTTACGGGAGTGCAGGCTAAGCTCTCACTGGATATAGCAAGAGGGACTAAGGCGCAGCCTCAACGGTTCACCATCGTAGGACTTTGGGGGCGATTCATTCTTAAACCGCAGACTGACCGATTCGCTAACCTTCCCGAGAATGAAGATGTGATAATGCACTTGGCTGAAACGGCGGGGATTAAAACTGTACCGCACTCTTTGATTCGATTTGCCGACGGAGAGTTGTGCTACATAACCCGCAGAATCGATCGCACAAAGAAAGGCGAGAAGATTGCGATGGAAGATATGTGTCAACTTTCCGAGCGACTGACTGAAGATAAATACAAAGGTTCATACGAGCGTATTGCGAAACTTATCAAGAAATACTCATCGGCTCCGATGTTGGATGTGGCAAACTTTTGGGAGGTCGTGATTTTCTCATGGCTGACCGGTAACGCTGATATGCACCTGAAAAACTTTTCGCTATTTAAGCCCTTGACTAATTATATGCTTACTCCGGCCTACGATCTTTTATCAACGTCTATCGTTATGCCGGAAGATGATGAAGAACTTGCGCTGACCCTGAACGGCAAGAAGAGCAATATAAAACGCGAGGACTTTGAAAAAGCGATGCGAGACAGCGGTATGGACGATAAGGCTATTTCAAATATCTTTACAAAATTTTCTAAGGCACTTCCCAAATGGGAGGAAGTGATAAAAGCATCATTTCTGCCTGAAGAATTGCAACGGAAACTTCAGGAGCAGATTGAGCGAATGGCGTTACGTCTAAGACTTCGTAATGCTTAAACGCAAAATAGACAAATAAAACTGGCCTGCGTAGCCACCTGAATTTCAACGACTTTACATCATCGAAGTCATAGCGTAGAGACGGCAAGGTTCCTTCCATCTTGGTGCGGTCATGGCCTGAAGAGCTTCAAGGATGAAACGCGAATGAGAGTTGATACGGCTCTACACCTTCTCTGCCACATCGATGCCGGCATACCGGGCTTTCTTAAGATCTTCGGGGAAGTGCACGGCTTTATACTCGCGCTTGTCTTCTTCCGAAAACATCTCCATCTCATAATCTTCGTAATGCTTGAACTGGTAGGTGTAATACGACACCACCCTATGCACCGGTCGCCGGAATGCATTGGCGATATACCATTCAATCTCATCCCACTGCTTGTCATACCCGTGTGCTTCGGCCCACTCCTTAGGCGCATTCATGGAGTAGATCATCGTGAAAGGAATATCCTTAGGCGCTACTGACTCGTGTCCCTCCCGATATGTGGTCACTGAGAACAGGAGTCGCTCAAGGAAAGCCTTGGTGTAGGCATTGATTGAGCCGAAATAAATCGGCGCTGCTATTGCCACGGCATCGGCATGTTGCACCTTCGGAATCAGTTCGTAGAGTCCGTCGCGTATCGGGCATGTGCCATAAAACTTGCCTCCCTTTCTTTTGCAAGCGAAGCAACTTCTACATCCCGTGTAGGTATAATCATAGAGATTTATCACTTCTATATCTGCATCCTTATGCAGAAATTTAAATCCGTCGATCCACTCATTGAGCAGCTCCACACTGTTGCCATCTTTGCGCGGCGACCCGTTTATCGCGATTACCTTCATAACGTATATATTTTTTGATGATTCTTTTGCATTGAAACGCCATTTTCATTACTTTTGTTGCGTAATTACCAATGAGTTACGTAGTTACCTAAAGGTGTATTTTATGGAAAATGAGAAGTATAAAAATTTAAGGACCGGAATATTTTTTTCAGGACGCAAGTATTTTTGCGCCCTTGAGCTCGCATTGGAACTGATCGGCGGGAAATGGAAACCCATGATGCTATACCATCTAAAGAATGGCCCACTACGCTCGTCAGATCTACAGAGCCGACTCAATAATATCTCCAACAAGATGTTTACCCAGACCGCAAGAGCACTCCAGCGCGACGGATTGATAAGCAGAAAAGTATTTCCGGTATCACCACCAAAAGTAGAATATACACTCACACCCATGGGCGAATCGGTCATACCCCTCATAATGCAGATGGGTTATTGGGGAGAATCGATAGGCGAATACGAAGACTAAGCCTCGACGCCCGCCATGACAGTTGCGTTATCCTCAAAAAAATCACCATAACGATGCTCAATCGAGCGCATGCCCCCGGCAATACGTATCTCAGGAGCTAAAAGACTCAGAAAACCTTAGTATCGAAACTATCTTTAAGATTGAATCAGCACTCGGTTTACAGATTCTTGAACCGGCATTTGCCGCACATTAAAGGACTGAAAACAGAATAAAAGGGATTGTGAAAACCAGTTGTAGCGAAAATTGTAAGATTTTTTTGAGCTACGCAGATAGGGTGCGTTCGGGGGTTGTAACTTTGCAGTGTCATAGGAAAGGAAGCATGGGTGAGCGGTTGAATTGAAAATCGCCGAATACCTATAAGACAAGCCAAATGAGGCAAACCAGCCCTCTGCTAAGGGGCCGAGCCTGAAAAGGGCTCCGCAGGTTCAAATCCTGCTGCTTCCGCCCTCGGACACTTGGCAGACATGGTGTATGCGCAGGACTGAAAATCCTGAGAATGTGGTTCGAGTCCACAAGTGTCCACACTGATTTTTTTCCCGAATAACTCGGCTCCACTCACTGCCGCGTTGAGTATACTGGGGTGTCGCATAGTGGCAATTGCAGGAGACTGTAAATCTCCCGTCGACAGACTTCATCGGTTCGAGTCCGGTCACCCCAACTAATTAAGTCTCATAAAAAAATGCGCCCGTAGGTCGCCGATTATAGCTGCTCGTTGCGGCTCTTTAATCGGCAGCCTACGGGCGCCTTTTTGCAAACGAAGAAGTGTGCAACTGATATATGCGGGTAAAGGAGGTATCGGTTACACAATAGCCCCGGCCGTTATCCCAAGGCGAGGATATGCCGGAGCTTTTTCTTAACTTCCGTGAGGAGCGAAGCTACCGCTTGCATCTCTTCAAGATTGCATCGGTCAAGTTGCTCCACTGCAAGTGTAAGCAGTTCATACATATCGGCAGTCAGCGGCGACTGTGAGATTGAGTAATCGTCGTCGGCATACCGGTAGTATTTCCCATCGTAAACCTCGATAGGCGCATTGTAGCCGAGCTTGTCTGATCTCATTATCTGGATGTCGGCCTGCACGGTGCGGACTGATACCCCTCTGAGAATACCTTCCATCTCATATAAAGCGTCGGAACAGGCCTCCACAAGGTCATCCAGAGTCCATCTCCGGTATCTGTTGCGCAGACACCTGTCTATTGTCTTGTATCTTATTAGTGCGCTTTTGTTTGCTGGCATGGCGGTAATAAAAATCTGAACTGTCCATAATCGACTTGTTTATCTTAATAAGTGCCATGCCTGAATCAATAAAGATATGCCGCGGCACGGCACAAAAATCGGGAAGCTTTCCGGCGGCCTCCCGATATATCTTTATTGAATCTTACGTAAGAATGTCAGCTGAAAGAATATCCGTGCGGCCTTGGTAAGCATGCGTAGCGGTAGCTAAAGCTAAACCAATAGCTATAGCTGCGTGCGACCGGGCTGCTGAAGGCGCGCATGATTTCGGATGTTACAGATTGTATTGACATTGTCTTTTTCGTTTTCCGGCGCAAAGTTATCACCTGACTACGCAATCTATCTGCGCAGCTAAGTATTTCTTCAATTATATTGAATATTTCATCATATACGTTATCTTTGCAAAAAATAGCTTCACTCTATGCGTCTCTACTTAATTTCTTTCTTTATGATACTTCTCGCGGGGCTCGGAGCCGCGGGAGCCGACTTTTCCCGACACGTGGGAGAGGTGAAGGATGGATATGATTTCATCCTCTACCGCCCTGACACAGTGACTGATAAGATGCCGCTCATCGTCACTCTCCACAGCCGCAGCGCCTCGGGGAGGAATCTGAATGATGTGGATGCTTTCGGCACTATCGACGCGCTGCAGTCGGGCATGAAGCTCGATGCCTTTGTGCTGGCTCCGCAAGCCACGGGCGACCGCTGGGATGCCGAAAAGGTGATGAACGATGTGGATTGGGTCGTGGAGCATTTTCCTGTCGATACCGCCCGAATCTATGCGATAGGCATGAGCATGGGGGGCAACGGCGTGGCTGATCTCGCCGCCGCATATCCTGACCGCATAGCGGCGGCCATAGTCCTTGCCGGCTCGTTGACCCGGGGAAATACCGCTTCGCTCTGCCGCCTGCCTCTCTGGGTGATACGCGGACTGAATGACCGCGACCGAGCTATCGCCGCCACTGATAACATGGTGGCCGAAATGCGCGCGCAGCCCGACAAAGCTCCGCGCCTCGTCTACTCCCGAGTCAAGGGTCTCGACCACCGGCAGCACGAGCGCATCCTATATATGCCATATTTCTACGACTGGCTCCTCTCACACTCGCTCGACAATCCCGGCCGATCTGTCAACACCACCGTCGACCTCACCACCCGCATGCTGAAAGAGTCCTACAAAGGCCTGAAGCTGCGCGATTGCTCTGCCGCCCAGCGCAAGCCCCGTCCCCGTCCCCACGGCCCGCGCGGCCCGCGGTGATAATGTTAATTCATGGCGGGATAGTTAATAATTCTGAAATTTTTCTTACCTTTGTGCCCTCATTACACGTTTCCAATCTTTTCTATAGGTACAATATATAAGGTAAATTTCTGATTATGAAACTTTCAGGTTCTATTGACTTCAGGCCTAAGCTCGTCTCGGCCATGAAGCACTATTCAATGGAAAAGTTTAAAAACGACCTCGTGGCCGGTATCGTGGTGGGCATCGTGGCCCTGCCGCTCGCCATCGCATTCGGTATCGCCAGCGGCGTCAGCCCCACGGTAGGTTTGATCACGGCCATCATCGGCGGCTTTATCGTGTCGGCCTGCGGCGGATGTTCGGTGCAGATCGGCGGACCCACGGGTGCGTTTATCGTGATTGTCTACGGTATCATTATGAAATTCGGTCTGCAGGGCCTTGCCATCGCCACCCTTATGGCCGGATTGATACTGGTGCTCCTGGGACTCTTCCGACTCGGCACGGTCATCAAGTTTATCCCCTACCCCATCGTGGTAGGCTTCACGGCCGGTATCGCGCTCACCATCTTCTCTACGCAGATCAATGACTTCTTCGGACTGGGCCTGCGCGACGTCCCCTCTGAATTCCTCCCCAAGTGGGGCATGTTTATCCGCAACTTCGGCAATATCGACCTGATTACCACCGGAGTAGGCATCGTATCGCTGCTCATCATCCTGCTGACGCCCAAGATCTCGCGCAAGCTGCCCGGAGCGCTCATCTCTATCTTGGTGATGACGGCGCTGATGTATTTCCTGGGTCAATACGACGCTACATGGCATGTAGAAACAATCGGCGACCGCTTCGGCGACCTTCCCACTGACCTGCCTGAGCCTCACGGATTTGAGCTCAACATGGCCACTATCAACAGCCTTCTCCCCTCAGCCTTTACCATCGCCATTCTCGGCGCTATCGAGTCACTCCTCTCAGCCACGGTGGCCGACGGTGTGACGGGCGGACATACCAATTCCAACACTGAGCTCATCGGTCAGGGCATCGCCAATATCGTGGTCCCCTTCTTCGGCGGTATCCCCGTCACCGGCGCCATCGCCCGCACCATGACCAATATCACCAACGGCGGACGTACCCCCGTGGCCGGCATCATCCACGCCCTCGTGCTGCTCGTCATCTTCCTCTGCCTCATGCCGCTTATCAACCTCATCCCCATGGCCTGCCTCGCTGCCGTGCTTATCAATGTGGCTTACAATATGAGCGGCTGGCGCACCATCCGCGGCATCCTCTCCAACCCCCGCAGCGACATCTCAGTGCTCGCCGTCACCTTCCTGCTCACTGTGATCTTCGACCTCACCATCGCCATCGAGATAGGTCTGCTCTTAGCCGTAATCCTCTTCCTGCGCCGCGTGATGGAAAACACCCAGATACGCGCTTACGGCGAGCAGATCGACATTGCCGACGGCTCCGAAACCACTATCCATGAGGTGCTTAACCTCGACAAGGGAGTGGAGGTATATGAAATCGACGGCCCGTTCTTCTTCGGTGTAGCTACGAAGTTTGACGAAATGATGCGTACCACCATGACCGACAAGCCTCTGGTGCGTATCATCCGCATGCGCCGCGTGCCCTTCATTGACGCCACCGGCCTCCACAACCTTGAGATACTCATCAAGTCATCGCAGAGCCTGGGCATCCACATCGTGCTCTCGGGCGTCAACGATACCGTCAGCGCCACCCTCCACCGCGCCGGCATCGACTCGCTCATCGGCAGCGACCACATCTGCCCCCACATCACCATCGCTGTGGAGATGGCCAACGCCATCGTGGCCCGCATCCGCGCCGCCCAGCCCGCCTGATCCCCCTCTCCATCATCACACCCATCAAGCGCCCCGCCCCCGCGGAGGCGCTTTGATTTTACGAAAAAAAATAGAGCAAAGCCTCAGTCGTAGGGACGTCGCTGTGCGACGTTTCCGACTGGAGCCGATGGTAACCTTTTGAGTGCCAGGCAATATCGACATAGCAACGAGAGTAACCTCAGCCACGGAGTGGCGTCGTTGTCATTAACCGCGCATGT
>CAYZFG010000041.1:0-21595 GCA_964477665.1 uncultured Staphylococcus sp. | reverse complement strand
TTACAGTAGACCTGAAAGCCGACGCAAGACTTTGCCGAATTTCTTTTATAGAGAAAAGTGTAATACTTTGAGCCTTGAAACCTTGTGTGTAAGCTCTGCACATGACAAGGACAATAATAAATCGCCCCTTACTTTATAACTCATCACTATGACCTATGACTTAGTAGGTGATGCGGGTGAGGAGGGGGTAGTGGTCGCTCCAGGGGGGTGTATCGCGGCGGATGGAGACGGCGCGGATGTCGCCGCCGTAGAGGATGTGGTCGATGCGGAAGTAGAAGCGGTTGGCGTGGTAGGTGATTACGGCTCCGAAGGCGTTTTCGGCGTAGGCGTCGTGGAGGTCGCCGTTCATTATCACGCGCTGGGCGTGGCAGCCGGGGATGTCGTTGAAGTCGCCGGCCACGATGGTATTGCCGCCTATGGAGTCGATGACGTCGCGGAGCCAGCGGGCTTCGATGCCGCGAATGACGAATGAGCGGGCCAACTTGCTGACGAGCTGCTGCTTGACGTCGCGGAGCTCTTCGCGCAACTCGCTGCGGTCAGCTTGCTTTATCACTCCTGGGAGCTGGCGGTAGAGGGCTTTGTCGTCGGGGCTGAGGCCTATTGACTTAAGGTGGACATCATAGAGGTTGACGGGTGTGCCGTTGATGTCGAGGCGAACGGCGGCTATCTGGCACGGCTCGCTGCGCTTGGGAATGGTGATGTCGATGGGCTCCATGGGAAATTTGGAGAGGACGGTGAGCTGCTGAGCGGCGTCGACGAGGCGGTAAGGATACCGCTCCTTGAGTGAGTCGACCTGCGCCCGGGTAAGATGGATGCCGTGGTGAGGGGCGAGGGCACCCAGCTCCTGGAGGTTGACCACGTCGGCATCGGTGCTGAGGATGTAGGACGCGGTGCCGTTGTACTCCATCGAGTCTTTGGGCTGGAAGGTGGTGAGGTGCAGGCAGTTGTAGGTCAGGAGGGTAAATGACCGCTCCTCCTGCTCGGGGGTGAGCTTTTCGCTGAAGATATTTACGGGAAAGAAAATCAGTATCTCGGGGAGGGAGATGAGCCACGCGGCCACAATCATGGATGCAATGCGGTAGCTGATGAGGAAGTCAATGATTATCATCACGATACCCACCACGAGCATAATAGGGAGCACCATAGCGGCGAGGGCAGCCACGGGCACGGTGGCGGGGTCAAAGTATCCGCCGTAGGCTGAGAAGATGGTGGCGAGGAATACTAAGCCGTTGACACCCACGGTGACGGCGCGTATCGTGGAATGAAATCGCAGGAATATGTTGCGGAGAAAAGATCTTTTTTTACCCATTGATTGAAATTGTAATTGTAAGTACTATTGGCGGTTACGTTCGCGCTCAGAGAGCTTCATCAGCTCGCGTCGCTCGTCCATGGACAGCGAAGCAAAGCCCGACTGACGCACCTTGTCGAGCAACTCGTCGAGACGCCTGCGGTCATCGGCCACCGATACGCGCTCGCGCTTGGGCGCGGGAGCATGGCGCATGACCACGGCGAAGATGACTCCGGCGATAAGTCCGCCAAGGTGAGCATAGTGCGCGCCGGGATGTGCGCCGAAAAGTCCGGTGAGATCAAGTGCGATCGTAATCCACGCCACCCATCTCAGCTGCAGCGGGCCTATCATAAACAGCTGCACCTCAAGATAAGGCATGAGAATGGCCGTAGCGGCCACTATCGCAATCACGCTCGCCGACGACCCTATGAGCAGATGATTACCAGCTGAAAGCGAGGGAATTACAGCACACGCCGCGATAAACACCACCGCGCCGCCGAGTCCGCCGGCCACGTAGAGCCATGCCCAGCGCCGGGCAGTCATCACATCCTGCACGAAGCGCCCGAAGCACCATAGCCATATCATATTGACCAGCAGGTGGATGAAGTCGTATTGCGCCACCATATAGGTAATCACCGTCCACGGCCTTGATGCGAGCAAGCCGAGCCGCGAGGGCATCTCCACCCATCTCACTGCTCCGGCGCCCGCCACAGCCGCGACGATACGCAACACCACGAAGACAGCGACATTTATCGCCACCGCCCACGCCACCGGGCTCCACCTGCGGGGCCTGTAATCAGTAGCCCACGCCATCAAAGAGGCCTTTCTTTTTCCAGTAAAGAATTATCGCCAGACCTATGAGCATACCGCCCAGATGCACGAAGTGAGCCACGCCGTCGCCCGAGCCGGTAGTGAGGCCTATCAGCAGCTCTATCACGCCCATGCCTATCACCATGTATTTAGCCTTGACGGGCACGGGGATAAACATCAGATACATAGGCATATTGGGGTAAATCATACCGAATGCCAGAAGCACGCCGTAGATAGCACCCGAGGCTCCGATGGTGACGAACCGATCGAGATACTGACTTATCTGCTCCCAACCCTCGGGCGTGGCTTCAAGCTGCTCAAGCATCATGCGGGCCTCGGGGAAATCCACGTGATAGCCCATGGCGAGGAGCTTCACCAGCCCGTCCTCCCACGTAAGCGCCCACGTCACTTCCTGAAACAGCGCCGCGCCTATGCCCACCGAGATGTAGTAAAACAGAAACCTCGCGCTGCCGAGGGTGCGCTCAAGCACCGAGCCAAACATGAAGAGCGAGAACATATTGAAAAATATGTGAGCCAGCGAGTCGCGCGAGTGCATGAACATATAGGTCACAAACTGCGCCGGATTGAAGTCAGCCGCCTTCACATAGTGGAGGCCGAGCAGACTTTCAAGGCTCGTGCCAAACTTGGCCGAGAACACAAACATTCCGAGCCACACGATGAAATTTATGATAATCAAGTTTTTAGTCACCACAGGGATGCGGCTGAAAAACGAATTGCTCATAACGATAAGTATATTATAACAGTAGTTAAAACTACGCAAAGTTACAAATTTTTTTGCTAACTTTGCCTGAAACTCACCGCCGATGGCGGAAACATGACCAAAAAACACCTCATAACTTATAACTCATAACTCTGACTTATAACTTAATGAAACTCTTCCCCCTACTTGCGGCCGGCGCAATGGCGCTTTCCGCCTCAACAGCAATCACGATGAATGCGCAATCAGCACCCGCGGCAACAGCCAACCCGCTCCTTGCCCCCTACACCACTCAATTTCAGATTCCTCCCTTCGAGAGCATCACTCCCGCGATGATACTTGAAGCGGTGGAGAAAGGTATCGACGAGCAGAAGGCTGAGATACGCACGATATGCGTAAACCGCGCCGTGCCCGACTTTGACAACACCGTCCTGGCCATGGAAAAGAGCGGCGAGACCCTCAACCGCGTCATGGCACTCTTCTTTGCCTACGACGATGCCCTTTCGTCGCCCGAACTCGAAGAAGTGGCAGCGAAGGTCTACCCGATGTATTCCGACGCCACCGACGAGATCATGATGAATCCGCTCCTCTTTGACAAGGTGAAATATATCTACGACCACCGCGACGAGCAGGGCCTCGACGCCCCGCAGAAGCTGGCCGTGGAGAAGCTCTACAAGTCATTCACCCGCAACGGTGCCCTTCTCTCCGACGCTCAGAAAGAGGAACTCAAGAAAATCAATGTGGCTCTGGCCGACCTCTACCTGAAGTATAACAAGAACCTGCTCAGCGCCACTAATCAGTTTGAGCTCGTGGTATCAGACCCCGCCATGCTTGCCGGACTTCCCGCCGGCCTCGTCACCACCGCGGCCGACGAGGCACGCGAGCGCGGCAAGGAAGGCTCATGGGTATTCACCCTCCATGCCCCCTCGCGCCTGCCCGTGCTCCAGTATGCCGATAACCGCGACCTGCGCCGCATGATGTATGAGGGCTACACGTCGCTCGCCACCACCGCGCCCTACGACAACCGCCCCGTAATCAACGAGATAGTTAAACTCCGCGCCCGCAAGGCTCATCTGCTCGGCTTCAAGAACTATGCCGACTATATGACCGACAACGTGATGGCCAAGACCACCGAGGCGGCTGAAAACCTGCTCATGCAGATCTACCGTCCGGCAGTTGACCGCGTGCAGGAGGAAGTGGCCGAGATGCAGGCCGTGATCGACGCTGAGGGCGGCAACTTCACCCTCGCCCCCTGGGACTACTACTATTACGCCGAGAAGGTGCGCCGCAACAAGTTTGCCCTCGACGAAAACGAGGTGCGCGCCTACTTCTCGCTCGACAATGTGCGCAAGGGTATCTTCACCCTGGCCGAGCGCCTCTACGGAGTGAAGTTTACCGAGCTCCCCGATGCGCCTAAGTATCACCCCGAGGTCAACGTATATGAGGTGACTGACCTCGACGGCAACCATGTAGCCGTGTTTATGACCGACTATTTCCCCCGCGCCTCGAAGCGTCAGGGCGCATGGATGAGCGAATTTCAGGGCTCATTCATTGACCCCGACGGCACCTCGCAGCGCCCCATCATCTTCAACGTGGGCAACTTCACCCGCCCCGCCGGTGACACCCCTGCCCTGCTCACTCTTGACGAGGTAGAGACGATGTTCCATGAATTCGGCCACGGCCTCCACGGTATGCTCACCCGCGCCAAGCTCCGCTCGCAGGCCGGCACCAATGTTGACCGCGACTTCGTGGAGCTCCCCTCGCAGATCACCGAGCACTGGGCACTCGAACCCGAGCTCCTCAAAGACTACGCATTCCACTATCAGACAGGCGAAGTGATACCTGACTCGCTCATACGCAAGCTCGAAGCCGCCTCCACCCACAATCAGGGCTTCATGACCACCGAGCTCGCTGGAGCAGCTCTCCTCGACCTCCAGTGGGGTAAGCTCAACCCCGAGGGCGACACCGATGTGGAAGCATTTGAAGCTCAGGTTGCCAAAGACTTGGGTATGCCCGAGCAGATCGCCTTCCGCTACCGCTCGCCCTACTTCAAGCACATCTTCGGCTCCGACGGCTACGCCTCGGGCTACTACACTTACCTCTGGGCGGCAGTGCTTGACACTGACGGATTTGAGCTCTTCAAGGAGCGCGGAGTATTTGACCCCGCCACGGCCGAGTCGTTCAAGAAAAACATCCTTGAGATGGGCGGCAGCGCTGACCCCATGGAGCTTTACGTGAAGTTCCGCGGTCACGAGCCCAAGGTCGATGCCCTGCTTCGCTCGCGCGGCCTCAAGCCCGCTCCCTCGATAGGCGACGTCACCACCCCCGGCGGCAAGTAATCGCGAGTACATAATCACAACTTATCATCTGACCATCCGGCTCACATGCCGGATGGTCATTTTTCATTGTCGTATTTCTTGGAATCAGGTAGAATATTGCTTAAATTTGTGGTCAGAAACAAATCCCTTAGATTTTCTACTATGAAACATCTTTACTCTATCATTTGCGCCGGACTGCTTGGTGCAGCCAGCGCCGGAGCCGCCGATGCTCCTTTCTACGCCACCGAAGACCTTTTCAATCAGTCAAATACCAATACCCTCGACCTGAGCTACGCGCCCGGAGTGGAGACATTCACCGTGTTTGCGCCCGGTGATGATACCGACAAGTTCAGCAACGGCGTGGCCGTGACCGAATTTAAGGGCAACCTCTACTGCATGTGGCAGAGCAGCGCCAAGGATGAGGATGCCGAGGATACGTGGGTGGCCTACGCCCGCAGCGATGACGGCGGCCTTACATGGTCAGCGCCTATGGTACTCGCCGCCACGCTCGACGAGGGCTACCGCTCGTCGGGCGGCTGGATAGCGACCGACGATGTCCTCACCGGCTTTCTCAACTGCTGGCCCAAAGGCCTGTCGCCCAAGGGTGGTTACACACAATATGTGCAGTCGACCGACGGCATTACGTGGAGCGCGCCTGCCGACGTGACGATGAAAGACGGCAGCCGCCTCGACGCCATCTTCGAGCAGGATCCCCACAAGGTATCCGGAGGCCGCATAGTCAACGCCGCCCATTTCCAGCCGGGCCTGAAAGTATATCCCATTTACACCGACGAGCCTACGGGCACCACCGGTTGGGTCAAGGCCGACTTCACCCCTACCCCCAACGGCGACCAGAGCCGCGAGCTTGAGCCGAGCCTCTATCAGAAGCCCGACGGCACGCTGGTGATGATATTCCGCGACCAGAACAGCACATACTACAAGATGGGCGCCGAGAGCACTGACAACGGCGAGACTTGGAGCAAAGCTGTGAAAACCAATATGCCCGACGCCCGCACCAAGCAGAGCGCCGGAAATCTCCCCGATGGCACAGCCTTCTTCGCCGGCAATCCCGTGACCAACAAGACCCGCATCCCGCTCGTGATAACGTTAAGCTCCGACGGCACGCTCTTTGACCGCGCCTATCTGCTCCGTGAAGGAGGCCCGACGATGCCCGCGCTCCGCTATGACGGCTCGGCCAAGCGCGCCGGATACCACTATCCCAAGTCGATGGTGGCAGGTGACTATCTCTACGTGGCCTACGCGCTCAATAAGGAAGACGTGCAGGTGACGCGCGTCCCCCTCAGCGGCATTTCTTACCGCTCGGGGATAGGAGAAGTGAATGAAAACGGTGAAGGCATGCGCCTCGAAGGTCGCAATCTGTATGTCGCTGCCGGTCAACCAGTAAAGGTATTCACTCCCGCCGGACAGTGCGTGGCCGCCAAGGCCGGCGCTGACTGCATAGACCTCTCAGCCCTGCCCGCCGGTATCTATATAGTGAAATCGGGCACGGCTGCGATGAAAGTCGCGCTGCGGTGACCGTCAGTAAGTCTTTCCTTTATGAAGTGAAATGTAGATGGCGCTGAATATACCCAAGGCCACGAGCATCATGGCCTGGAAGCTCCACATCACGATGGAGAATGCGGCGCCGTCGACATTGCTGATGCCGTAGAGCGACAGCGCAAACATTACCGAGAGGTTCCACGGGCCGAGACCGCCATTGGAAGGCACGGCCATGGAGTAGCTGCCAAACATGAATATCACCAGGCCGGGCACCAGGCCGTAGAATGTGCCGGGCGCCGTGATGAGTTCGCGCGTGAAAGGAAATGCGTAGAGACACACGTAGGTCTCAAGGAAATAGCAGCCCCAGATTCCGAAAGTGAGGATGAGGTACATCCACGGGCGGTCAAGGTGGAAAAGCACCTTGAATCCGTTCCACATATTGTCGAGCGTGCCGTCGATGCTCTTTACTATCGCGGCATTGTGGAAGTGGCGGTTGAGGAAGTCAAAGAGGGCGAGCACGCCGAATATGGTCACCCACAGCCAGGGGCTCGAAACGTAGTGCTCCACATCGCGACCCACGGCGTAGTGCGAGAAAAAGTGATCGAGCGGAGCGCTTGCCACAGCCCACGTGAGCAGCGACAGAGCCACTATGGTCAGGGCGTCGCTGGAGCGGTCGCCCAGGTCAGTGCCTATCACCGTGGATAGAGGTGCCTTCTCGCGGCGCGACATGTAGACGCATCTCCAGCCCTCTCCCAGCCACGGAAACACGAGATTGAGCGCGTAGGCGCCGAATATCGAGATACTTTCCACCACCACCGGCACGCGCGGAAGCCCCACGGAGCGCAACTGTATGCCCCAGCGTATACCGCGTATGATATGGCTGCACATGGTGATAAACATCATCAGGGCTATGTAGCGGAAGTCGCAGCCGGCGTGGATGGTGGCCATTACTTCATGGAAATTTACTTTCTTGAACAGCCATACTATCATACCGGCCGACACCGCAAACGGTATCAGATATTTAAGCCAGCGGAGCACGCGATGCAGCATCGTCTCGGCGGCTGGTGACACTTCGGGCAATTTCATGGGAGATTATCTTTTAAGGAATTAACGCGCGGCGGGGGCGGGTCGTTCACTCTTGCGGCCGAAAAATCGGTTGATGATCACAGCAAGGGCTCCGTCGCCGGTCACGTTGCATGCCGTGCCGAAGCTGTCCATTGCTATGTAGAGTGCTATCATCAGGGCTATCATCTGCTGGTCAAAGCCGAGGATGGAGCTCAGGAGCCCCAGCGAGGCCATGATGGCGCCGCCGGGTATGCCGGGGGCGGCGATGATGGTCACGCCCAGCATGGCTATGAAATGGATGAAATGGGCGGTCTCTACGGGCTGGCCGTGCATGATCACCAGCGCCAGGGCGCAGGCCACTATCTTCAGCGCGCTGCCCGACATGTGGATCGTGGCGCAAAGAGGCACCACAAATCCGGCTATATCCTCATCCACGCCCATCTTGATAGTCTGCCGCAGCGTCACGGGGATGGTGGCGGCTGACGATTGTGTGCCAAGCGCCGTAAAGTAGGCGGGCATCATGGTGCGGAGCATCTTCAGGGGATTGCCGCGGTTGAAGCATGCCGCCACGCAGTACTGGAGCACGAGCACAAGCACGTGGAGCACGAATATCACGGCTATGATCTTGATAAACGTGGTGAGTATCACGCCCACAGTACCTTCAAAGGTCATTATCAGAAAGATACCGAAGATATAGAAGGGGAGCAGCGGAAGGATGGCGCGGTCAATGGTCTTGGCCACGATGGAGCGAAACTCATCCATGCCTCGCCGCAGGGCGGTGCCGTTGAGAAAGGCTATGCCTAATCCGAGCATAAACGACAGCACGAGAGCAGTCATCACGTCAAGCATGGGCGGAATAGACACCGTAAACCATGGCTCGGTGCCCGCCTGCTGCTCCACGGCGGCAAGTTGCTCCTGCCCGGTGATGAGCGAGGGGAAGGTGAGCACGCCGGTGTAGTAGCTGAGGAGGCCTGCAAGGAAGGTGGCGCCATAGGCAAGGAGCGCCGTGGCTACGAGGAGCTTTCCGGCGCGCGAACCTATATCGGCTATCGCGGGCACCACAAATCCCACTATAATCATGGGAATCATGAAGCCGAGAAACTGTCCGAAGATGCCGTTGAACGTCGCGGCGGCCTCAGCCAGCCACGCCGGAGCTATGTAGCCTGCGCCTATACCGGCCGCTATCGCTATGGCTATGCGGCCAAGGAGGGGGATGCGGAGTGTCATGACGCGTCAGCCGAATTTACTGATCTTACGGAGCACGGGCTCGTTGAGAATCTTTATCTTACGACCGTCAACCACTATGATGTGCTCGCTGACGAAGTTGCTCAGCGTGCGTATGGCATTGGAGGTGGTCATGTTGGAGAGATTGGCCAGATCCTCGCGGCCGAGATAGATATTGAGGGTCATCTTGTCGTCCTCATAGCCGTAGTTGTCAATAAGCACTATCAGAGCCTCGGCCAGACGGCCGCGTATATGCTTCTGAGTGAGATTGACTATCTTGGTATCAGAAGAGCCGAGGTTGCGCGAAAGCTCGTGGATAAAAAACATCGACAGGTCAGAGTTCTTGCGTATCATCTCCTCTACGAGCTTCATGGGGAGAGCGCCCAAGATCGAAGGCTCCAGAGTGCCGGCGCTCGACACGTAAGGCTCGCCGGCAAAATAAGCCCGGTAGCCGAAATACTGCACCGGCTTGATAAGACGCAATATCTGCACCCTACCGCCCACGCCGTCCTTGTATTTCTTCACCTTTCCCTCAAGGAGCGTCCAGAGGTACTCGGGTTCATCTTTTTCGGCGTAGATGATCTGGTTTTTCTTAAACCTGTGAATTTCGAAATTATCGGTAATGATGCGCTTCTCATCGCCGTTGAGTATCGACCATATATCAGCCAGGTCCTCAGAAATTACCCGTTCTAATGTGCTTTTTATCATTTAAATATTGTGCAACTATGCTTTATAACACAAAATTAGCTGATAGATTTCAAAAAAGCCGCAATCGTGTGTTAAAAATAGTTAATCCCCACCCCTTCGCTCCGCTCGGCGCACGATGGGGAGGAGAGGAGCAACTAAGTCATAAAAGCCCGGTCATGTAGAGAGGCAGATAAGTTACACCATCTTTTATTTCCAGATCTTTAGTATGAAGCACGTAAGAATTACCCAGATAGCTATGGAATTTTTTTCTAAACTTTTCAAGTGAGGTAAGACTATATCGGGCTGATGATTTCACCTCGATTGCCGATATATTGTGCCTGCTTGTCACCGTTTTCTTCCTTATCAGGAAATCTATTTCCATCCTGTCATCGGCATTATCTCTGGAATTGATGCTATAAAAATAAAGTGGATGACCGGCCGATCGCAGCAGTTGAGCTACAAGATTCTCTATCAACATGCCCTTGTTGAATTCGAGCTTGCCGCGCAGAATTTTTTCATATAAGCCGTCTTGATCAAGGTCTTCGGCATCAAACGCCATTGATACTAATAAACCTGTGTCAGCCATATACAGTTTTACTTTTGAGTCGTCACGGTTCATTGCCAGGCCTACTGACGGCTCTGTAGCTGCATAGCAGAAATTGACCACGCGACTTTCATCAAGCCAAAACATTGACTCAGAGAAATCCTTCATACGGGCTCCGGGTTTTACTTTCGACGGACGGAATCGCTTTTCATGCTGCTGCAACAGTCCCGGGATGCTGTCAAATATACGTGTCACATTAGGAGCTGACCTTCCGGCATATTTACTGATATCATTGCGGTAAAGGGCTAAGATACTGCGTTTGATAGCATCCACTTCCCTCATATTCTTGTGCTCGACATAGCTCAGGACGGCTTGAGGCATCCCTCCGACAAGAAGATACGTTCTCAAGGCATCCATCATCTTTCTATGCAATGCCTGCCCGAGGGGAGCCATGCGCTCAAACTGAGTCTTTACAAAATCTATCAACATATCCTGCCCGGTAGCCCACATAAACTCCTCCAAATCCATAGGATACATATCGATTCTTATCTCCTCGCTCGGAATTACTATATCCCTGACATTGTGATTTATGCTTACCAGAGATCCGGTCTCTATGTAGTCATATCTGCCGTCTTTGACAAGATATTTTATCGCAGCTCTCGCCTTTGGGTACATCTGTACCTCATCAAAGATAATCAATGATTCACGCGCATATAGTCTTACTCCCGTGTACAGGCTGAGACGCATAAAGAAATCGTCAAGATCTTGCAGATAATTTTCAAACAGCTCCAAAATATTCGCTTGGACATTATTGAAATCTATCACTATGTAGGACTTGTATTCATTCCGTCCAAACTCCTCAACAATCCAGCTCTTACCTATTCGACGAGCTCCGTCAACCAGCAGAGCGGTACGCCCGTCCCATTGGGTTTTCCATTGTTTTAACTTATTGTAAATCTTGCGTTTCATAATCAATTACTGCAAATTCAAGGGGTAAAGGATATAGTCAAAACCACGTTTTCAAGGGATACGATGAGGGTGCAAAACCACGTTTTCAAGGGCAAAGATAGTAATTTATCCTAAAAGCACCAACCACCACCGTAAAAAAATAGAATGACTTTCGCTCCGCTCAGGGCACTACGGGGAGGGTATCGTGCTCCGAGCGGAGCGAGGGGGGATATGGCAAGCGTCCCGCGCCGGAGATTTCCGGGGCGGGACGCCGTATTTCAGAGTTTATGATTTATCTGGGATTACTTGGTAGCATCGTCGATGGTGCAGATTGCTACGCGGTTCCAAGACTCTTCGCTGAACATGGTACCGATACCCTGACCTTCGGCAGTGATGCGGTCGGCAGCGACTTTGTATTTCTTAACGAGGGTGTTCTTGACGCTCTCTGCACGAGCCTTAGCGAGGCGCTCGTTAACTTCGATAGAACCGTCGGGAGAAGCATAACCCTTGATAACTACGGTAGAACCGGCGTGGTGCTTGAGATAGTCGGCAACCATTTCTACGTTAGGCATCTGGTCAGCGGTGATCACGCTTGAACCGAGGCGGAAGAATACGTAGCGTACTGACTGGAGCTCGTTGGTAGTTTCCTTAACCACGGTAGCGGGCTTAGCTTCGCAAGCTGCGAGGGCTGCGGCGAGGTCGGCTGCGTTGGCGTTGGAAGCGGCGAGAGCTACGGCGCTGTCATCGAGAGCGGCACGGAGTTCGTTGACCTTAGCGTTGAGGGCGTTAACCTCGGCAGTCTGGTCGGCGGGAACGGTCACGCAAGTGTAGCCATTGTTGATGAAGAAGTTGAAACCGGCAGCGAGGTTGAATGTAGCGCGGTTGATGCTGACTTTCATTGCGGGATCCTGCTGGCTCATGAGGTTCCATACTACTGAAGGCTTGAGCGAGATGCCGAAAGCACGAGAGATATTGAAGTTGAAGTTAAGACCTGCCTTCACGTCTACTTCGTTGGGATCATAAGAATCGTGGGCGTTGAAGTAGTGACCCCAGCCGGCACCGAGGAGTGCGTCAACTGTAAACTTGCGGGGCTCGCACTTGAAGCCGCAGAATGCGTTGGTGAGGTTGAAGGTAGCGTAAGCACCTAAGTAAGAGTTGTCAAATGCAGTCTTGCTGGCGGTGGTGTTGATGCCAAACATTGACTCTACGCCTGCACCGAAAAGAGGGGTGAGCTGCTTGCCGATATGGACGCCTACTTCAGGACGCATGCTGCCGAAGAAAGCATGATTGCGGAGGGGAGTGGTGACGCCTGCGTCGATACCTATCTGCCAGTTGTCGCCGAAGGTGGGGCGCTCGATTACGTTCTGTGCGTTAGCGGCGGCAAACATCGATGCGGCTGCTGTGAGGAGTAAATACTTTTTCATTTTTTGTAGCGATTTTTGTTTATATTTCTGTTTATTTTGATTTTAGCTTGAGGGGCATCCCGTAAGTGTAATGCGATGCAAAGATAATTTAAAAATTTAACTTAACGAAATTTTTAAAATTTTTTGTTTTTGAAGCCGCCGTTGTAAGCGACATTCGATTTTAAAACAACGCCCGTTGCGAAAAGGTTGAGAGCCGTTGCGAAAAAAAGAAGATTTTATTTAAAAATCGCTAACAGACGCGTGTAAATTAGTATCTTTGCAGTATAATTTTTTTCGCAACTTTCAAGAATCTCCCCCTGATGGACTACAGAATAATCCCCCCCGAAGGCTGGCTTGAGGCCACGGCGACGCTGCCCTCGTCGAAGAGCGTGGCCGCCCGGTTGCTCGTCATCAACTCGCTCGCCGGCGTGAAAGCGACGATGCGCCCCGGGATGTGTGACGACACGCGCGCTATGGTCGAGGCCCTCGAAGCGCTCAGCGCCGGAGCCGGCGAGGTGAATATCGCCGGGGCGGGCACGGCCATGAGGTTTCTCACCGCCGTTGCAGCCGCCACGCCGGGCACTGACGTGACCCTCACGGGCAACGACCGCATGAACGAGCGACCGATAGGTCAGCTCGTGGATGCCCTGCGCCGGCTCGGTACCGACATTATATATAAAGGTAAGGAGGGATTTCCCCCGCTCCATATCCGCGGCTCGCGGCTGGCCGGCGGCGAGGTGGAGATTGATGCTACGGTGAGCTCGCAATTTATATCGGCGCTCATGATGATAGCCCCCGCCATGGAGCGCGGACTCAAGATCACTCTGCGCGGCGAGCCCGTGTCGATGCCTTACGCCCGCCTCACCGCCCACATCATGGCTCAGGCCGGAGCGGAAGCTGATATATATGGCGGCGACACGGTGGAAGTGAAGCCGGGGAAGTATCATGCCGTGGATTATTACGAGGAGGCCGACTGGAGCGCTGCGGCGCCCTGGTACAGCATCGCGGCTCTTTCGGGCGGCGAAGTGACCGTGGCGAAACTCGACGAGGATTCCATGCAGCCTGACCGCCGCCTTGCCCAAATATTTCACCGCATAGGCGTCAACACCGAATTTCAGCCCGACGGCTCCGCCCTGCTCTCGGCTCACCCTGACGCCGACGCGCGCATCGACCTCGACATGGCCCCGACGCCCGACGCCGTGCCATCCGTTGCCGTCACCTGCGCCATGCTGGGAATACCGTTTACGCTCTCGGGCATAGGCTCGCTTCACATCAAGGAGTGTGACCGCGCCGAGGCCCTTGCCACTGAGCTGAGGAAGGTGGGGGTACACGTATCATTTCCCACGCCCGCGGTCATGACATGGGACGGAGTGCGCCGCCCCGTGGCCGAGTTGCCCCGCTTCGCCACTTACGGCGACCATCGCATGGCCATGGCTCTTGCCCCGGTGGCGCTATATATCCCCGGTATAGTAATAGAGCACCCCGATGTGGTGACGAAGTCCTACCCTGAGTTCTGGAAAGGTCTCGCCGAAGCGGGATTCATGATAATCGACGCTGATGCGCCCGTACCCCAAGGAGAGGAGGCCGACGACTGATGACAGGCGCGCTCGTACTTCTCGCCATTACCGCCGTCACGGGGTTGATACTATGGATATTCCATCGCCCTTCGCCCGACGATGCCGCTGCCGCTCCGGCTCCTACGGAAGAGAGCGGCGAGTGCTGCGGCCTGCATGAGGTGTGTGAGAAAAAAGGACGCCAACTCCTTGCCCCTGAATATTTTGACGACGAGGAGCTCGACCGCTTCGCCGGGCGTGGCGCCGATGACTACACCCCCGAGGAGACCGAGCAATTTCGCGACGTGCTCTTCACGCTCCTGCCCGAGGATGTGGAGCCGTGGGGATTCAGCCTTCAGGCCCGCGGCATAGAGATGCCCGCCCCCATCCACGACGAGTGGGTAATGCTCGCCACCGAATACCGTAACACCACCTCCGCCACGCAATGACATCACTCCTGCAATACGACTTTTTCCGCAACGCCCTGATAGGCATCATATTAATCGCCGTCAGTTCGGCCATGATAGGCACCTACGTAGTGGCGCGCCGCCTCGTGTCGATATCAGGCGGCATCACCCACGCCTGCTTCGGCGGCCTCGGGTTGGGCTACTTCTTGGGCATCAATCCTGTGATCACGGCCATAATCTTCGCCATCGGTTCGGCATTAGGCGTAGAGTGGATGTCGCGCTCGCGCAACGTCAGGGAAGACTCGGCCATAGCGGCAGTGTGGGGGGCCGGAATGGCCCTGGGCGTGCTTTTCGTGTTTCTTACCCCGGGCTATGTGCCTGAACTCAACGCATTTCTCTTCGGCAACATCCTCACCGTGACCGTGGCCGACATTATCACCTACGCCGTCTACACGGCAGTGCTTCTCGTGCTCCTCGCAGTAGCCTTCAAGCCCATAGTAGCCGTAGCGTTTGACCGCGACTTTGCCGCCGTGCGCGGGCTGCCCGTGGTGCTCATCAACACCGTGATGACCGTAATGACAGCAGTATGCATAGTGCTGACGATACGCATGGTGGGCATAATGCTGCTGATGTCGATGCTCTCGCTGCCGCAGATCATGGCCGAAATCTACTGCCGCCGCTTCATCACCATAATGACACTTTCCACGGCCATCTCGGTAGCCTGCTGCATAGCCGGCCTCCTCCTGGCCACGGTCATCGACGTCCCCTGCTCAGCGCTGATAGTAATAGTAATGGTAGCAGCGCTGATAGCGCTGAAAGTAATAAGTCATAGTTATAAGTGATAAAGTATTTTTAAGTAATAAGTCATAGTTATAAGTGATAAAGTATTTCTAAGCGATAAGTGAGAAGGTATTTGGCAGAAGGTTTAATTATATTGATTTGACAACACATACAAAACATACTATAAATGAAGGAAAGCGTCTTAATGAACAAAAGCAAGGCTTTCGCCCTTATGATTATAAGACTGCATAGTTTTCTACGCGACCAGCAGAGAGAATTCGTGCTGTCAAAGCAGATCCTTAGGAGTGGCACGAGCATAGGAGCAAATATTGCCGAAGCATTTTATGCTCAAAGCGATGCGGATTTTATTGCCAAACTTTACATAGCACGGAAAGAAGCCGGTGAGACGCTATACTGGATAGAACTTCTTCAAGATGCCATCTTAATTAGTGATGAAAAAGCTGAAGCACTTTCTATTGATTGTAAGGAATTACTGCGCATGCTCACTGCCTCAATCAAGACAATGAAAGCTAAAATTGACTCATAACCTCCCCACTTACTTATATCTTATAACTCTGACCTCCAGATACTTTATAACTTACAACTTTGACCTCCAATTACTTTATAACTTATAACTTTGCCCCCAGTTACTTTATAACTTATAACTTTGACCTCCAGATACTTTATAACTTATAACTTATAACTTTGACTTTTGACCTATGAAACCCGGAGATCTTCTTCCCGAGGTGCTTGGCACCGATGCCGACGGCAAAATCGTCACCACCGACGACTTTGAAGGCCGTCCCATCATCATCTACTTCTATCCCAAAGACAATACCCCCGGCTGCTCGGCCGAGGCGTGCTCCATACGCGACGACTACGAAGTGCTCCGCGAGAAGGGCTACGTGATCATAGGCATCAGCAAAGACTCCCCCACGAGCCACGAGAAATTTGCCGCCAAATACTCCCTCCCCTTCCTGCTGCTGAGCGACGAGTCTACAGCCGTGAATCAGGAATTCGGCGTATGGCAGAAGAAGAAAATGGCCGGCCGCGAATATATGGGCACCGTGCGCACCACCTTCATCACCGACGCTTCCCACCACGTGGTAGCCGTCATCGACAAGGTCAACACCAAGGCCGCCGGAAAGCAGCTGCTCGACGTCATCGCCGCGCTCTGATTTCGCCGCATGGATTTTTTTGCGTAACTTCGCGCTGCAATAGCCTCAGCTTTGCCCCGCTAAGTTATGAAAATCCTGCGCACTCTCCTGTCAATCATCATACTCGCCGCCACCGCCTGCTCGGCGCCTCACTCCAATGCCGACCTTGACCGGGCCGACTCGCTCATCGAGTCGCAGCCCGACTCGGCACTTGCTATCCTCACCGCTATCGCCCCCGAGTCGCTTCCGAGCCCGGCTCTGAGGGCGCGCCACGCCCTGCTGCTGTCGATGGCGCTCGACAAGAACTATATCGACACCACGTCGCTCGATATCCTCCGACCCGCCCTCGACTACTATCCCCGCCACGGCTCGCCCGACGAAAAGCTCCGCACCTTCTACTACGAGGGACGCATCCATCAAAATCGCGGCGACCGCGACGCGGCTCTCAACTCCTTTGTCAAGGCCATTCACCTCGCCCCCGCGTGCACTGACTCGCTCGTGATTGCCAGAGCATACGAAGGGCAGGCTGACATCTATAAGGAATACTTTGACCACCAGGGATTTATCGAGAATCAGTTGAAAGCAGCCGACATCTACGGCGCCCTCGGAAAGGCCGGCTATCGCCTTGACTGCCTGATGAATGCACTCAACTATGCGCTTATAGAAAAGAATAAAGCTACGGCCGATAGCCTGATACGTATCACTGATTCGCTATCCGGGGTGGAAGAAAGCAGCTTGTATATGCTGAGAGATTTAAAGCTCATTTATGCCATCCAATTTTCTGACAACGAAGCTATTGACTCTCTCATCATGGCGCAAGGCGACCTCTCGGGCTACGACATCAATGGCATACTCACCCTCGCGTATGCCAACTATCGCGCCGGGCATGTAGATAGAGCCGACGAGCTACTTACCTTAGCTGATGCAAGCGGATTTGTCACCGACACACTCCGCTACCAGTCCATCTACGTATTAGTCCACAGGGATTTACGGGACTACGAAAAGGCATTCAATATGTATTGGGACTATAGCCACACTCTTGACTCTATCTATGTGGTAAGATTTGAGCAAAAGTCGCAGTCTATCGAAGAAAAGCACCGCATAGAGATGCAGGCTCAACTTGACGCTCAACGTAAGACCCGCATAATATGGCTATGCGTAGGCATTCTGCTTATCCTCGCGGCTGGGGTGATTATCCTTCTGCTGCTCGTGAGGAGCAATCGCATCCGCAAGGATCTCGCTCATCAGCGCGCCCGTGCCGCCGAGCTTGAAAATGAAAAGCTTAAGACCGAGAATATCAACATCGCTCTTGAGCGCGACAAGAAGTCGCTCGAAGCCGAAAATCTCGCTCACCGCGTAGAGTTGCTTGAAAGCGAGAGTGAAAGCCTAAAGAATCTTATCGACTCTCACGAGGAGCTCCCCGCTGAGGTGGAGAGTGTAATTCAGGAGCGCATCGAAATGCTCAATGCCCTTCTCGCCGGATACATCACTGCCGACGACCGGTATGAGAAGCCTTACGACGACTGGGTAAAACAGCTTACTGACGATACTGAGGCGTTTATGAACACTAACCGCATGGCTTTCCAAGCCTCCCACCCGCGCTTTATACGCTACTTTGAGGAACACGATCTCACCACCGACGAGATCAACTACGTGTGTCTCTACGCCTTAGGTCTGCGCGGAAAGGAAGTGGGCAACTATATCAAGAAGCGCAGCCATATCAACGTCTCCAGCGCCATCCGTCGCAAGCTCGGCATCGACCGCCACGAGACCAACCTCGGCATCTACGTGCGCAAGCTCCTCATAAGTCAGAAATCAAAGTGACAAAGTCATAAGTCATAGTGATGAGTTATAAAGTCATAGGTCATAGTGATAAGTTATAAAGTCATAGGTCATAGTGATAAGTTATAAAGTATCATTATCTGCTATGCTATTGTCGTAGGGACGTCGCTGTGCGACTATCCTTTACCCACAAATAGAAAGCTCTCGCGTCATAAAGCCAAGGCGTGCCGGAGGCACGTAATTGTCAGAAACCCCGTACTTTAGTGCGGGGAAAGCGTATGAACTATGACCTGCGTCCCGGTGGGACGCTTTGTGTGAGTTAGCAAATGCACCCGTAGCAATCCACTTCACACGATGCGTCCTTCCCGGACGCAACTATCCCTTTCCCGCCTTCCCCGCACTAAAGTACGGGGTTTCTGATAATTAGGTGTCTCCGACACCGATTCAGATCATGGAATTAAAGATTTCTAATGACATTTTAACTACTATTTGTGGGTAAAGGATAGTCGCTGTGCGACGTTTCCTGCAAGAGCCGTCGGTAACTCATTATGCCAATGAACATTGTCCGTTATCCTCCTCCGAAAACTTCTTCCACAAAGCGCCGCCAAAAGGCTTCCGAAGGCCGCCGAATTACTTGTAGCCCCGACCGCCCGAGCTCAGCGGAGGTGCTCGGGGGAAATGTTAATGCGACAGTGGAGGGCTTGAAGCCCGATGTTGTCATTAACCGCGCATGTAAGTGCGTGGCCGCTAATCTCCCATGTAATATTGAGCTCTGAAAGAGCGATGTTGTGTGAGCGACCCACACGACATCGCTCTTTCAGAGCTCAGTTCTTCGTGGGGTCGCCTGGCCGCGCACTTACATGCGCGGTTAATGACGACGACGCCACTCCGTGGCTGAGGTTACCGACTACTGCATCGTAAATTATGGAGCTTTCACACATAAAAGAGTATGATTTCATCTCAAAAATGAAACTTTACCCCACCCCGCGCCAAAATACTTTGCCACCACTTTTATACGCCACTGATATACTGATATTTACGTCTTATAAAATTTCGGAAATGTGAAACTTTTAATTTGGCGGTGAAAGATTTCGTCGCTAATTTTGTAATAAGGAAAATTCTCAAATTCTCCAAATAACCACAAATACGCTCACACTCAAGCAGACTGTTCGTCACCAAAATTAGGTCTCTTATCTTTCACAGTTTCTAATCATTAAAATCAATACCCTCATGAAAAAACTACTTTCATTTTTACTACTTATTATCGCAGTTTCGTTTCAGGCACTAGCAGATGGAAATCAGGGAAATTCATCTTCAAAAAGTGTCGGAATAGAATTCCATCCGATTGGCCTCCCTACCATACCTCATCGCGCTCCTGCAATGATAGATCTTGAAGTTATTTATAACTCAGATGCGCAAATGATCGAAATAACCTACTCAGGTGAAACTTCCGGAGAAGTATACCTGTATCGCAACGATAGTCTTATTGACTATGATACCGAAATCAACACCTCATTCTCTCTTCCCGAAGCTACAGGTGCATATCATATTGTGATTATTACGGAAAACTGGACTGCCAACGGATATCTTGAATTATAACTAATAACAATTTTTATCCAAATTAGCCATGAGAAAAATTATTATTTTAATTATTGCGTGTATAACAATAGGCTGCATCGCTTCATGCACTAATGAGAAAGATATGCCTAAAGTTGAGAATATCGAAACTCTAGAATCTAATTTTGCTAATGATCCCTTAATCATTAATTTAATTGCGTTCAACGATAGTATAATTTCAAATTCTCAACTGAATTATCTTGAAAGTAGAAGTTTTTGGAGTAAGTTTAAGGGCATCATAAAGAAAGTGTTTACTGTTGTTGCCGCTGATGTTATCGGTTTTGCTACTGGTGCAGGAGCAGCATCAACCATATGTCCGGTTGCTTCTCCTATTATTGGTGGAATTGTAAGTGT
Organism: uncultured Staphylococcus sp.; assembly: GCA_964477665.1. Classification (GTDB taxonomy): domain Bacteria; phylum Bacteroidota; class Bacteroidia; order Bacteroidales; family Muribaculaceae; genus Duncaniella. Next base: position 1,440 of record CAYZFG010000041.1, on the reverse strand, counting down.
GGGATGCTCTGTTAATGCTTATAAAATAAGTGATTTACCATCGAATGCGAATGGTCCAAAGTTTCATTTCGGACAAAGAGATGTGGAGTTGGCATATGTCAATGCTCGAATGGATGAAGAATTAGTAAGAAAGGAAATAAGACGTTGTCCTCAACTTAAAATCAATATCCCCAAGAAATACGAGGAATGTTATCGCGCAGGTATTTATCATAATGTCTCCATCAGACTTATGCTTGAAAAAGCACCTCTCAGATACACCATATATGATTATTTTAACGAAGAAGTGATCAACGCTTTATCTACGCCGGAATTCGGTGAAATGTTTGAAGAGACAATGACATATGCAAGCCATTTTTCCCTTCAATATTATGCTGAAAACTCTTCCAAAGTCTTAAGAGTAATTGAACTATTTCTTGACGCACTTGAAGAATATCCGGAAGACTTTGACGATGTTAATTATCTTATTAATAGCTATATCGAGATAATAGAAAAGGATCAATCAATAACTGAATCTGATAAAGAGGCTGTATATTCCTCTCTTTCAACGGCCGCATTTAGCTTAAGCTACTGGGGGTCGTCATTAGACAACAGGTTAAATTAAATTATGAGATTGTGATTTGATAAATATGAAGGGAAGTAATATAAGTACAATTCGATAAAAAATTATATTACTTCCTTTCTTTGTATATGCACTTATTCAATAAACATTCATACATTCCGTTTATCAGAATATCATAACTATCACTCACTATGCGGAAACTATTTATTTTGATTGTGATGTGGCTGCCGATGGCGATGGCGGCGCAGATGAATGAGCGCGACGGGCTGCGGTTGCAGTGGGGCGCGTCAGTGGCTCTTGACATAAACGTCCCGGGTAGCTGGACTTCAGGCCACGGGTCGGGCAACATTCAGCCGGGATTTTCGGTGGGCGGCGAGATGCGTATGCTATGGCCTAAGGGATGGCTTTTCGAGACGGGCGTGAATGTGGGTTTCGGCCATAATGTGATTGACCCTAAGGTGAAAGGCGCGTCGTCGGTGGTGGTAGACCGCTGGCGCGTGGGGGTGCCGGTGACGGGCGGTTATAAGTTTGCGCTTAAGTCGGGACTGGGACTTGCACCGCTCGTAGGGCTTGAGTACAATTACTATTTCGCTACTGGCACCGCGGGATTATCCGGTGTGAGCTCGGCCGATCTGTGGCGACCCTGCAACCTTGACTGGTGTGTGGGTGCGGCGCTGATGATCGACGATATATTTGAGGTGGATGTAAAGGGGAATTTCGGCATGTTCCGAGCCAATCGTCCCCGCTACGACGTGCTCTACACGCGCTATTTCCTGCCTTGCCGCGGCTCGGTGACGGCAAAGGTGTATTTCTGACCGAAGTAATTAATCGAGTAGGAGGTGAACACTAATTGGAGGTGTTCGCCTCCTTTCGTGTTCACT
>CAYZFG010000040.1:0-21905 GCA_964477665.1 uncultured Staphylococcus sp. | reverse complement strand
GTTTAATTATTTATCCCAATAGTGCCCTCCAAAATTTTTAGTGGACACTAGTGATTGCACATTACAAATTACTAATTGCTAATTACTAATTGCTAATTACTAATTGCTAATTAAAAAAAGCCTTCCGCAGCGCCGGGGCGGTGCGGAAAGCTTTTTTTAAGAGGGAGTCAGTGGGAGGGATCAGAGGACGATCTTCTGAACCTTGGTGCCCTGACGGATGATGTAGAGACCGGTAGAGGGTGATGCCACGCGGCGGCCCTGGAGGTCAAAGTATTCTACGGGAGCGGCTTCATTGTCCACGGCTACAGCTTCGATGCCGGTAGTGTTACCGTCGCCGTCGATTACGTAGCTTACGGTTTCGCCATCGTTGCCGTCGGCGTCAACGTGCTTCACCACGAGAGCACCGGGAACTTCGGTAGAGTGAGCGTAGATGTTGCTGTCGTGCTCGGTCCAGTCGATTTCCTGCTCGGCGAGAGCCTTCACGCGGGCGGGAGCATACTCAGCCTGGAAGTCGGGATCGGGTGCCCAGTTGTAGTGGATCTTGTGATCACCGGGAGCGTAGAACACGATTTCCTTGTTGGCCTTATCCTCGTGCATATAGAGCTTGTCGACATGCGATACCTCAACCACGATTTCGGGGTCACCGGCAGCGAAGTCAAACTTGGCAGAGCATTTCTTCTTGCCCCAGCTATCGCCATTATCGTAGTCCTTGGCAACATCCTTGCTCTCGTAGCCGGTCATGCTTGCAAGCTCGGTGATTACGGCCGAGGAGAGCACGGGAGCGGTCTTGTTGGAGAGTACGGGGTAGTTGATCGAGAACTCTACATCGAGGCTCTTGGCTGCGGGAGTTACGAGCTCACCCTTGCTCACGGTAGCCTTGAATTCGTTGGCATTATCGAGGTAGTAAGAGATGCAACCGGCATTGGCTTCATAGTCGCTGTAGTCAGCGGCGGGAGTGAAGTCAGCGAAGCAAGAGGGTTCGAGGCGACCGGTTACCATCTTTGCCTGATTAGTAGTGGCAGTGCCCTTCATAGTAGCCACGGGAGCATCGGCGGTAAACTTAAACTTAGCCACGAGCTGAACACCGGTAGAAGTGGTGGGGGTGGTATTGTTATGACCGGGATTTTCCCATACGCTATATTCGGCGTAAGCGGCCTTGTCAACTACCTCTACCTGAGGAGCGGGGAAGAGAGCATCGACGGCAGCGGCCTCAACAGTGAAGCTGCCACCAAGACCACCTTCGGCCTGAGGCTTAACTGAAAGCACGAGGTCAGACTTGGGCACGGCCACGAAGTTGATCACACCATGGTTACCGGTTACGGTACCTACAGCGCTGTTGCCGAGAGTGATGTCATACTTACCGTCGGCCTCAGCATTCACGAGGTCAAAGCTGATAGCGAGGTTATTGTACTTCTTGGAATCAACTGTCACCTTATTAAGAGCAAGCTCAACATTCTCAAAGAGCACAGGCTTAACAGCCGAAGCCACAGTCACAGGCTTGTAACCGAGCTTGAGGACGGGAACCCACTTTGATACATTCTCAGCCACACCTGAAAGGTTGTCGAGAGCCTTGCTGTCACTTGCAGTTACTGCTGACTGATTTTCGTTAACCTGGAAAAGATATTGTTCAAGAGAACCGTCATATAAGCCTTCTATTCCCGAGCAGTCAGCTACGAATGTCACGAGGAGACTTCCACCCTCATAGCGAAGAGCTTGATTGAAGGTAGCTGTAACCTCTATATCTTCAGGAATGTCACCATACATGTCAAATTCCTCGGTCTCAAATGTTCCTTCAACAGTAGAGTCATAAGCAATCCACTGGGGCTTGTTATCTACGATAGGGAACGTGGGGGCATCATATTTCTGTATATACACCTTACCATTGAAAGAACCGCTGAACATATCATAAGATGTATTAGCCATCTTGAAGGTGAGATCAGTAATATCAGCCTTTACGATATTTTCGCCTACAGTGTAGAGACCCTTAAGTTCATTGGGGGTGTAGATAACCTGAGCGTAGCTATAATCGTAGTGGTCACCGGTTACAGGCAGATAAGCGTTAGGTGAATTGGAATCAGTTGCACTGCAACCATCATAGTCACCTACCTCAAATACAGCGGGATCGCCTACTGTTTCTTCACCGGCAGGAGCAGCAACTTCCTTAGTCTCGTAAGTGAAGTTAATTATTGGGAGCGAGTTACTTAAACCTATGGACGGTATGTTACCGCTCATATCAAGCGAACCATGCTGAATACCAGAGCAGTGTGAAGATCCCCTATAGCTATATGTACCACCAAACCAATCAAACTCACCACTATCGGCCAAGCTATTTTCAGCTTTAATAGTTAAGAGGAGGCCTCCTCCTAAATATTCGTATGGTGTATCGAGATTAAGCTTAACTGTCACTAAACCACCAAACATTGCATCAGCGATGCCCTCATCATAAGCATCAATGGTAACAGTGCCACTTACTACATCATCAGACTGATAGTCAATCCATTGAGATGCCGCACCGTCCAAAGGGAAACTAGCATCATCATATTTTGAAAGATAAGCCGTAATGTTAGCTTCGCCATCCATGTTATAAGCCTGAACTACATAGTAAGGCATCTCAATGGACGTGATTAGAGACACGGTCTTCGACCCATCAGCATGCACTTCATAAGGTAACCCGGCTAATTCTGTTGAGGAATATATATTTTGAGAAGATGATTGAGAGTAGCCGAAATCGAACAAGGTGATGCTTGTTCCCGAATCGTAACTATCATCTGTCGGAGGCCAAGATTGATGGCCGGGGGTGAATGTCGCAGCTGAGGCTGAGAGGGCCAGGGTGCAGGCTGCGGCAAGGAGTGTTGAATGTAATTTCATAGAGAGAATTATGTGTTAATTGATTTATTATTGTGTTTCCCGCAGGGTGCGGGGGGAGGTTTAGCAACAATTTTGCCCGTCGGACGCGATGTGGTCGCGTCCGTACGGAGTGGTCAAAATTGTTGTGGTGTAGTTGTGTGTGTTACTTTACGAGAACCTTCTCAGCGCCCTCAGCGGTGCGGCGGATGTAGAGTCCGGCAGCGGGGTTGCTTACGCGGCGCCCCTGGAGGTCGTAGTATACGGCGTCGGTAGCCTCGTCAGCCACGGTCACGGAGCCGATGCCTGAAGTGCGGGTGAAGGTGAAGCGGGTCACGGGGACAAACTTCTCCGGAGTCATGTAAGGATAGTTGTAACCTGACTCGATTACGGTCTCAAAAGTCTGAGAGTCGCTGCCGTAGACCTGAGTATTCTTAGTGTCGAGATACTTCACGTAGCTGAAAGCAGCCATAGCTTCTTCACCAAAGTTCTCACCCCAGCAGGTGAGCACGATCGACTTGCCGTCGTATACGAGGGGCTCGGCGAGCGGTACCACGATTTCTTCGGGCTCGTAGTAGTAAAGTTCAGTTTCGTATTCAAATGAAGTAGCCTTCGAGGCATCAAACTCAATCCAGGGATACTTGTCGGTATCAGGCTTGGGATCGAAGCAGATAGCCTCAGAGTTTTGTGCTACGACGTGGAGGTCAGAGTTGACCACTACAAATGATCCAAAGTCGCCGTACTTGAAGGCGATCTCGGTAATTACGTCGCCCTCTTTGAGACCCTTGAGCATAGCGGGAGTATAAATGATCTGCGAGCCGGAGTACTTGTACTGGAAGTTGAAAGGAGCGCGCACCCATACGGTACCATCCTCGGCATCCTTATCGGTGGGGTCGGTGTAGTTACCCACGTAGAGCTTGTTGCCATCGATCACGGGATCATCATCGCCGGGCTGAGGATCGTCGGGGTTATCAGGATTCTCGTTGTCGACGAGAGTCACATACTGAAGCTCGGAGTAAGCCGAGCGCTCGATCTCATAATCCCACTCATCCTCGGGATAGTCGGGGCCGGGGATAAGGACATTGGACTGCACGTCGTAGGCAAGCTCGGTAGCGCCGTAGCGGTAAGGTAGGGTGGTGAACTTCTGCGAAGTGCGGGCAGTCTCGGCGGTAGCCACCAGGCGGAGAGCGAGGTCGCCGGCCTTAAGATTCTGAGTCACGGTGATTTCGTCGAGGAAGTCATACTTATCGGTGTAGTTACCTTCGGGGTCATCTACGATACCATAGTCCACGTAAGTGAGGTAGGTGTCGTGGCAACCGTTGGTAAACGTGTGGGTGAAGGTATTGGTACCGGTCTGATAGAGGGTGAAGATAGCTTGCTCTTCAGTTTCGCCCACGGAAGTGAGACGCACCTCAGCGGTGGCCTGACCCTCTACTTCGATAGTGACGGTAAACTTACCGCCATCGTGCACGAGGTCAATGTAAGGCGAGTAGATGATACCGCTCACTTTGCCCTGAGCGAATACGGGCCAGTAGCCCTGCCAGTCAGGGGTGAAAGTCCAGTCATAGGCCGAGAGCTCCACGAAAGACTCATCGGGGAAATAAGGCTCGATGGTTGAGCCCTTGTCCACGAGGTCAAAAGTCTCGTGGAGGAGAGTATATGCGCCGTCGACCTTGGCGGTAGCGGGCTCATATACGAGCACTGAGTAGGTTTCGGTGCCGGGCACTGCCTGCCAGTTGGCCGTAAAGCCTTCGGTGGTGACATCAGTAGCGGGGAGAGTGACGGGAGTAGCCACCACACTGCGCTTCACACCCTTCTTCACCTGGAAATGGCGTGGCATCGATACAGCCGATGCGGCAAAAGCAATACACGAAAAAAGTAAAAACGAGTAGATCTTTTTCATTCCTATTGGATAGATTGGTTAAATTTTGGTCGCAAATATACAGCAAAATCTTTAGATATGCAAAGAATTATTAACTTATTACTATGAATTTGTAACAAATACCTACTTTTAGGTATCTGAAAGGCCTGTGGAGGGGATTAATGATGAAAATCGCGATTTTTCTCGCGATTCAAAATATTTGTTGTATCTTTGTATCTTAAAACTAACACATATAATAATAACAAATACCCGAAATGTCGATTGACCAGATTATCTCGCAAGGTGTGGCGCGCGCTCTGAAAGCGCTCTACGACCTTGACGTCAACCCCGCCGACGTCAACCCCCAGGCTACCCGCAAGGAGTTTGAGGGCAATCTCACCGTTGTGGTTTTTCCTTGGGTGAAGGCTGCCCGCAAGAGTCCTGAAAAGGTGGCCGACGAAATAGGCCAGTGGCTGCTCGACAATGAGAGCGCCGTGCAGGGTTTCAACGTTGTCAAAGGGTTCCTCAATATAGTGATCGAGCCCAAGATATGGAATAATATTCTCGCCGAAATCATCGCCGAGCCTCACTACGGCATCACCCGCCCGGGCAAGGATGCTCCGCTGGTGATGGTGGAATACTCGTCGCCCAACACCAACAAGCCTCTTCACCTTGGCCATATCCGCAACAATCTCCTCGGCTACAGCCTCTCAAAGATCCTGCAGGCCTGCGGCAACCGCGTGGTGAAGACCAATATCGTCAATGACCGCGGCATCCACATCTGCAAGTCGATGCTCGCATGGCAGAAGTGGGGCGAGGGCGCTACCCCCGAGTCGACCGGCAAGAAGGGCGACCACCTCATAGGCGACTACTACGTGGCATTTGACAAGCATTACAAGGCCGAAGTGGCCGAGCTCATGGCTAAGGGCATGACCAAGGAGGAGGCCGAGGCTGCCTCGCCCCTGATGAAGGAGGCCCGCGAGATGCTCGTGAAGTGGGAAGCCAAGGATCCCGAGGTGCGCGCGCTCTGGGAGAAGATGAATTCGTGGGTCTACGCCGGTTTTGACGAGACTTACCGCCGCATGGGTGTGGACTTTGACAAGATCTACTACGAGAGCGAGACTTATCTCGAAGGCAAGGCCAAGGTGATGGAGGGTCTCGAAAAGGGCCTCATGTACCGCAAGGACGACGGCTCGGTGTGGGCCGACCTCACTCCTGAGGGTCTCGACCACAAGCTGCTGCTGCGCGCCGACGGCACTTCAGTATACATGACTCAGGATATAGGCACCGCCAAGCTCCGCTACGAGGATTACCCCATCGACAAGATGATATATGTGGTGGGCAACGAGCAGGATTACCACTTCAAGGTGCTCTCGATACTGCTTGACCGTCTGGGATTTGCCTGGGGCAAGGACCTCGTGCACTTCTCTTACGGCATGGTGGAGCTCCCCGAGGGCAAGATGAAGTCGCGCGAGGGTACGGTGGTGGACGCCGATGACCTTATGGACGATATGGTATCGACCGCTCGCACCGTGTCGGCCGAACTGGGCAAGCTCGACGGCCTCACCGACAAGGAGATCGACAATATCTCGGAGATGGTGGGACTGGGTGCGCTCAAGTATTTCCTCCTCAAGGTGGATCCTCGCAAGAATATCACCTTCAACCCCAAGGAATCTATTGACTTCAACGGCAATACGGGTCCTTTCATCCAGTATACCCACGCCCGCATCTGCTCGGTGCTCCGTCGCGCCAAGGCCGACGGCATGTCGATGACCGACTACTCTATGGTGAAGCCCGACGCCAAGGAGTGTGAGGTGATACAGGCGCTTACCGATTTCCCCTCGGTGGTAAAGACTGCCGGCGAGACTTACAGCCCCGCCCTGATCGCCAACTATGTATATAACCTCACCAAGCTCTACAACTCATTCTACCACGACTGCCCGATACTGAAGGAGGAGAATGCTGACAAGCGCTCGCTGCGCTTGGCTATCAGTGAGATGACCGCCCGCGTCATCGCCACCGGCATGGATCTCCTCGGCATCAAGGTCCCGGAGCGGATGTGATGATTCAGGATTCAGGATTCATGATTCATGATTTATGATTCAGGATTTATCAGGATTTATCAGGATTAATCAGGATTAATCAGGATTAATCAGGATTAATCAAAACAATAATTAACCTCTTAATAACCTCAATAACAATGAACTACTATAACGATCAATCTCTTGCAGCACAGGCATCATCGGTGCTCAAGACTGTCTATCTCAAAATGTGTCTGGCTCTCGTGGTCAGCGCTCTCGTCGCTCTGTATTGCTCCACAAGCTACGGCTTCCTCTCGTTCATGGTCCAGCACAGCTGGGCTATGTGGGTACTGATGTTCGCCGAGCTCGGTCTGGTTTTTGCAATCTCGGGCGGAATCAACAAGCTCTCGGCCGGTACAGCCTCGCTGCTCTTCTACATCTACGCTATACTCACCGGAGCCTCGCTCGCGCCTATCTTCCTGATTTACACCCATGCTTCGATAGTCAAGACATTCTTCATCTGCGCCGGCACATTCGGAGCGATGAGCGTATACGGCTACTTCACCACATCTGACCTCACCAAAATAGGCTCTTATCTGATGTATGCCCTCTTCGGCCTCATCATCGCCATCGTGGTCAATGTATTCTTCAAGTCGACCACTCTGGAGTGGATCATCTCCGGCGCCGGCGTGCTGATCTTCATAGGCCTTACCGCATGGGATACCCAGTGGATTAAAAACGCCATTCAGACTACCCCCGCTGAGTATCATGGCAAGCTCGCCACTCTGGGCGCCCTCAACCTCTATCTCGACTTCATCAACCTCTTCCTCTACCTGCTCCGCTTCTTCGGCCGCGGCAACGACTAAACTTCTTATAACCACATAAATAGAAATGGCAAAAGTAATAATCATAGGCGCCGGCGGCGTGGGCACGGTAGTAGCTCACAAGTGCGCCGCCCATCCCGAAGTGTTCAGCGAAATCGTCATCGCCTCGCGCACCCGCTCCAAGTGTGAAGCCGTGGTGGAGGCTATAGGCAAGCCCAACGTATCGGCCGACACGGTCGACGCCGACAGCGTGCCCCAGCTCGTGGAGCTCTTCAACCGCCACAAACCCGCCCTCGTCATCAACGTTGCCCTCCCCTATCAGGACCTCACCATCATGGATGCGTGCCTGATATGCGGCGTCAACTACCTCGATACAGCCAACTATGAGCCTAAAGATGTGGCTCACTTCGAGTACTCATGGCAGTGGGCCTACAAGCAGCGCTTCGAGGAAGCCGGCCTCACCGCCATACTCGGCTGCGGATTTGACCCCGGAGTATCGGGCGTGTTCACAGCCTACGCCGCAAAGCACTATTTCTCTGACATGGAGACACTTGACATCGTGGACTGCAACGGCGGCGACCACGGCAAGGCTTTCGCCACCAACTTCAATCCCGAAATCAACATACGCGAGATAACCCAGAACGGCCGCTACTATCAGGACGGCAAGTGGATCACCACCGGTCCGCTCGAAATCCACCGCACCCTCACCTATCCCTCCGTGGGTGCCCGCGAGAGCTATCTGCTCTACCACGAGGAGCTGGAGTCGCTCGTGAAGAACTTCCCCTCGATCAAGCGCGCCCGCTTCTGGATGACATTCGGCCAGGAATACCTCACTCACCTGCGCGTGATACAGAACATAGGTATGGCCCGCATCGACGAGGTGGACTACAACGGCACCAAGATCGTGCCCCTGCAGTTCCTTAAGGCCGTGCTCCCCAATCCCCAGGACCTCGGCGCCAACTATCACGGCGAGACCTCGATAGGCTGCCGCATAGCCGGCCTTGACAAGGAGGGCAAGCCCCTGACCTACTACATCTGGAACAACTGCTCCCACGAAGTCGCCTACAAGGAGACCGGAATGCAGGCCGTGAGCTACACCACCGGCGTGCCCGCAATGTGTGGCGCCATGATGTTCCTCACCGGCAAGTGGGTGAAGCCCGGAGTGAACAATGTAGAGGAATTTGACCCCGATCCCTTCCTCGAAGCCATCGCAGCCAACGGCCTGCCCTGGCACGAGAAATTCAACATCGACCTCGAAGTAGATTAATTTGTCCTTTCGAGCAATTTTTCTTACATTTGCAAGCAGAAAAACAATATCATACTCTTAATATAATAAGTACAATTATGAAGATTGAAAAAATTATCGGTCGTGAGGTACTCGATTCACGAGGCAACCCCACAGTGGAAGTAGACGTGTATCTTGAATCAGGCGCATTTGGCCGCGCATCAGTACCCTCGGGTGCCTCTACCGGCGTCAACGAAGCACTTGAGCTCCGCGACGGCGACAAGAGCCGCTACATGGGCAAGGGCGTGACCAAGGCTGTAGCCAACGTCAACGGCCCCATCGCTGAAGCCCTCAAAGGCATGAGCGCCCTCGACCAGATCAAGGTTGACGAGACTATGCTCGCTCTCGACGGCACCGAAACCAAGTCAAACCTCGGCGCCAACGCCATCCTCGGCGTATCGCTCGCCGTAGCCAAGGCTGCCGCCAACTACCTTGACCTCCCCCTCTACAAATATATCGGTGGCTGCAACTCTTACGTGCTCCCCGTGCCCATGATGAACATCATCAACGGTGGCGCTCACTCCGATGCTCCCATCTGCTTCCAGGAATTCATGATCCGTCCCATCGGCGCTTGCTGCTTCAAGGAAGGTATCCGCATGGGCACCGAGGTATTCCACAACCTCAAGAAAGTGCTCCACGACCGCGGCCTCTCTACCGCTGTAGGTGACGAAGGTGGTTTCGCTCCCGCCCTCGACGGTACTGAAGACGCCCTCAACGTGATCATCAAGGCTATCGAAGCTGCCGGCTACGTGCCCGGTAAGGACGTGACCATCGGTCTCGACTGCGCCGCTTCTGAGTTTGCCAAAGAGCAGCCCGACGGCACTTTCGTATACGACTACACCTGGAAACAGGGTCCCGACGCTCCCAAGCTCACCAGCGAAGAGCAGGCCAAGTATCTCCAGAGCCTCGTTGAGAAGTACCCCATCGACTCTATCGAAGACGGTATGGGCGAAAACGACTGGGCAGGCTGGAAGGTGCTCACTGACCTCATCGGCGACCGTTGCCAGCTCGTAGGTGACGACCTCTTCGTGACCAACGTGAAGTATCTCAAGCGCGGTATCGAAGAAGGCTGCGCCAACTCTATCCTCGTGAAGGTTAACCAGATCGGTTCGCTCACCGAGACCCTCCGCGCCGTAGAGCTCGCTCAGCGCAACGGTTACACCGCCGTGATCTCTCACCGCTCGGGTGAAACTGAGGATGCCACTATCGCCGACATCGCAGTTGCCACCAACGCCGGCCAGATCAAGACCGGTTCGGCCAGCCGCTCTGACCGTATGGCTAAGTACAACCAGCTTCTCCGCATCCAGGAAGAGCTCGGTGCTGATGCAGCTTACGGCTACGGCAAGCGCACCAAGCGTCCCGAATAATTCCCTAATCCCATCTCATATCAAGGGCGGCGCCATCGGCGTCGCCCTTTTTATTGCGATTAATCAAGATTAATCATGATTCCTCCTGATTAACCTTGATTTAAGAGATAAGGCGGGCGAGATCGATTGATCTCGCCCGCCCGGGTTTATTGAGTTATGTCAATAACTTGATTACTTAGGCAGGTTGCCTACTTCGGGATCCACACCCCACTGCTGCTGCGACAGGCGGCGGTAGTTGTTGTAACGCCACTGTGCATTAGCCTTGGCGGCTGCGAAGAGTTCGGCTGCCTCAGCGGGATACTGCTTCATAACTGAAGCGTAGCGTACCTCACCCTTGAGGAAGTCTTCAAACTTATCCCAGTCAGGCTGCTTGCTGTCGAGGGTGAAGGGGTTCTTGCCTTCATCTTCGAGAGCGGGGTTGTAGCGCCAGAGGTGCCAGTAACCGCACTCAACAGCCTTCTGCTGCTCTTCCTGAGCGTGACCCATACCCACGCGGATACCGTGGTTGATACAGGGCGAGTAAGCGATGATGAGCGAGGGACCGTCGTAAGCCTCAGCTTCGCGGAATGCTTTGAGAGTCTGAGCATTGTCAGCGCCCATAGCTACCTGAGCCACGTAAACGTAACCGTAGGTCGAAGCGATGAGACCGAGGTCTTTCTTGCGGATGCGCTTGCCTGATGCAGCAAACTTAGCGATAGCACCGAGAGGAGTAGCCTTTGAAGCCTGGCCACCGGTATTAGAGTAAACCTCAGTATCGAGCACGAGCACGTTGACGTTCTTGCCCGAAGCGAGTACGTGGTCGAGACCACCGAAACCTATATCGTAAGCGGCACCGTCACCGGCGATGATCCACTGCGATTTCTTGGTTAGGAAGTTCTTGTGAGCGAGGATGCCCTTGCATACGTCGCAACCGCAAGCTTCGCAGAGGGGCACGAGCTTCTCGGCAACTTCGCGGGTCACGGCTACATTGTCGGCATTGTCGAGCCACTGCTGAGCGAGAGCCTTGATTTCGGCAGAGCACTTGTCGCAAGCGAGAGCGGCCTTCATGAGCTCGGCTACGCGCTCGGTCATCTTCTCGTTGGCGATCTTCATACCGAGACCGAATTCAGCGAAGTCCTCGAAGAGCGAGTTGGCCCAAGCGGGACCGTGACCTGCAGCGTCGGTGCAATAGGGAGTAGAAGGAACTGAGCCTGAGTAGATTGACGAGCAACCGGTAGCGTTGGCCACCATTTCGTGGTCGCCGAAGAGCTGGCTGACGAGCTTCACGTAAGGAGTCTCACCGCAGCCCGAGCAAGCGCCGGAGAATTCAAAGAGCGGAGTGGCAAACTGAGAGTTCTTCACGTTGCTCTTGGTATCGACGAGAGTCTGCTTCGACGATACGCTTGCCACGCAGTAATCCCAGTCTTTCTGCACGTCAAGCTGAGTTTCGAGAGGCTTCATTTCGAGAGCCTTCACGCCCTTCTTGCCGGGACATACAGCCACGCAGTTGCCGCAACCGAGACAGTCGAGCACGTCGACAGCCTGGATGAAGTGCATACCCTTGAACTGAGGACCGAGAGCGGGGATGGTGCCTGCTGCGCCGAAGGGAGCCTTGGCAACCTCTTCTTCAGTGAGGAGGAAGGGACGGATAGCGGCGTGAGGACAAACGAATGCACACTTGTTACACTGGATACAGTTTTCTTCGAGCCACTCGGGAACGAAGGCAGCTACACCGCGCTTTTCGTAAGCGGCGGTACCCTGATGCCAGGTGCCGTCCTCGATACCTACGAAGTCAGATACCTTGAGGAGGTCGCCGTCCTGTGCATTGATGGGGCGCACGATCTTGTTGATGAACTCGGGATCGTTGTTTTCCACGGGAGCCTCGGGAGTGAGGTTGCTCCATGCGGGATCAACGGGGAGTTGCTTGTATTCGCCACCGCGGTCAACGGCTGCATAGTTCTTGTCGACCACATCCTGACCCTTCTTGCCATAAGACTTCACGATGAATTTCTTCATCTGCTCTACGGCGAGGTCTACGGGGATAACCTCGGTGATGCGGAAGAATGCGCTCTGGAGGATGGTGTTGGTGCGGTTGCCCAGACCGATTTCCTGAGCGATCTTGGTAGCGTTGATATAGTAAACGGTGATGTCGTTGTCGGCAAGATATTTCTTCACCTTGTTGGGAAGATTCTTGGCGAGCTCCTCACCTTCCCAGATGGTGTTGAGAAGGAATGTACCGCCCTTGCGGAGACCGCGGGTCACGTCGTACATGTGGAGGTAAGCCTGCACGTGACATGCCACGAAGTTGGGGGTAGTCACGAGGTAGGTAGAGCGGATGGGCTGGTCACCGAAGCGGAGGTGAGAGCAGGTGAAACCGCCTGACTTCTTGGAGTCATAAGCGAAGTAAGCCTGGCAATACTTGTCGGTATTGTCACCGATGATCTTCACTGAGTTCTTGTTGGCACCCACGGTACCGTCGGCACCGAGGCCGTAGAACTTGGCTTCGAAGGTATCGCCACCGAGAGCGAGCTCTTCCTTCATGGGGAGTGAAGTGAAGGTAACGTCGTCAACGATACCTACGGTGAAGTGATTCTTGGGCTCGGGGAGAGCGAGGTTTTCAAATACCGAGAGAATCTGAGCGGGAGTGGTGTCCTTAGAAGCGAGACCGTAGCGACCGCCTACGATTACGGGGGCGTCGGCCTGACCGTAGAAGCAGTCCTTAACGTCGAGGTAGAGGGGCTCACCGTTGGCACCGGGTTCCTTGGTGCGGTCGAGCACAGCGATGCGCTTTGCAGTCTTGGGCACAGCGGCAAGGAAGTGCTTGGCCGAGAAGGGACGGTAGAGGTGAACTGATACGAGACCTACCTTTTCGCCCTTGGCGCGGAGATAGTCGATAGCTTCCTGAGCGGCCTGAGTTACAGAACCCATAGCGATGATCACGCGGTCAGCTTCAGGATCGCCGTAGTAGTTGAAGAGGCCGTATTCACGACCGGTTATGCGGGTGATTTCCTTCATGTATTCCTCCACGATAGCGGGCACTGCATCGTAGTAGCGGTTGCATGACTCGCGGTGCTGGAAGAATACGTCGCCGTTCTCAGCCATACCGCGTGCAACGGGCTTCTCGGGATTGAGAGCGCGGGCGCGGAAGTCAGCGAGAGCCTCACGGTCGAGCAGGGGAGCGAGATCGTCCTGATCCATAGCCTCAACCTTCTGAATCTCGTGAGAGGTACGGAAGCCGTCGAAGAAGTTTACGAAAGGTACGCGCGACTTGATGGTGGCGAGGTGGGCTACACCTGCGAGGTCCATCACTTCCTGCACGCTACCCTCGGCAAGCATGGCGAAGCCGGTCTGACGTACCGACATTACATCCTGATGGTCACCGAAGATCGAGAGGGCGTGGCTGGCGAGTGTACGGGCCGACACGTGGAACACGGTGGGAAGGAGCTCACCGGCGATCTTGTACATGTTGGGGATCATCAGCAGGAGGCCCTGCGAAGCAGTGTAGGTGGTAGTCAGCGCGCCGGCCTGAAGTGAACCGTGTACGGCACCGGCTGCACCGCCTTCTGACTGCATCTCCTGCACGAGAACGGTCTCGCCGAAGATGTTTTTACGTCCTGCTGCAGCCCACTCGTCGACATATTCAGCCATGGTCGACGACGGTGTGATGGGGTAGATAGCGGCTACTTCCGAGAACATGTAAGATACATGTGCGGCAGCCTGGTTACCATCACAGGTCAAGAATTTTTTTTCTTTACTCATAATTGGTTAAATGTAATCTATATGGTTTTAGATATATAGCAAGGTTATGTATATATTCCGGTCAGCATAGTGAAGTGTGCGGTTGCACGGTGCGAAATTACTATTTTTTTTCACGAAAAGCAAAAAATTCTTTAATTATCTCGCCATTATCCGGGGCTTGTTGCTAATTTTGTCGCATGAACCGATTATTTCTTCTCTCACTTTTGTCGGCGCTGACCTTCACGGCGCTCGCCCGGTCAGTGACCGGGATATGGAAAGGCTCGCTGATGGGTCAGCTGCCGGTAGTATTTAATGTGATATCTGACCGTGAGGCCACCATGTCGTCACCTCTGCAAGGGGCGTGGGGGATACCCTGCGACAGCGTGGCCGTGTCGCCCGACGGCAGCTCTATCTACCTAGGGCTCAGCACTCTGGGCGCACATTACGAAGGCAAGCTGAGCGACGACGGCTCGCGCCTCAGCGGCACTTTCTTTCAAGGCATGGCCATAGGTCTCGACATGACCCGCGGCACCGAGGCCGACCTGCTGCCTGACCGCCCGCAGACCCCTCACCCGCCCTACCTCTACCGCGAGGAAGAGGTGACGATGAACAACGGCGACGTCACTCTTGCCGGCACGCTCACTCTCCCGGCATTGCCCGCTTTCAGCAAGCGCGGCTATCCGTCCGTGGTGCTTATCACCGGCAGCGGCAAGCAGAATCGCGACGAGGAAATACTTGGCCATAAGCCTTTTGCCGTGATTGCCGACTATCTCACCCGCGCCGGCATCGCCGTGCTCCGCTACGACGACCGAGGCGCAGGGGCGAGCTCCCCCGCCACCGGGAACGAAACTACCGCCGACAATGCCGCCGACGCTATGGCCGCTCTCCGCTACCTGCGCTCGCGCGCTGAAGTCGACACCTCCCGCACCGGTCTTCTCGGCCACAGCGAGGGCGGAACGATAGCTTTCATCAATGCCGCTGACCATCCCGACGAGGTGAAATTTGTGGTATCTCTGGCCGGAATGGCCGTGAAAGGTGAGGAGCTTATAGTGAAGCAAAATCTTGACCTGATAGCACTTGCGGGGCAGCAGCTCAGTGATGCTCAGACTGATTCGCTACGCCGCGTCTTTGCCATCGTGGCCTCTCCGGCCGACTCGCTCACCGCCGTGGCCGAAATGATTCCGGCCATGAAAGCGCTTCACCCTGAAGCCGATGACGCGCAACTCGATGCTATGATTGCCCCAATGATGACTCCGTGGTATCGCGCGTTTATGCGACTTGACCCTAAGGAATATCTCGTGAGAATCTCTTGCCCCGTCTTGGCGCTCAACGGTTCGTGGGACGACCAGGTCAATTCCGAAATGAATCTTGCTGCCATTGCCGAGGCCGTGAAGCAGGCTGATACACAGGAGTTACCGGGCCTCAACCACCTCTTTCAGGAAGCCCCGTCGCGACAGTCGGCCATGAACTACGGCGCAATATCGCAGACCATCTCGCCCGAGGTGCTCTCCACCATAGCTGCTTGGATAACTAAAATCTCTAAAAATCACTGAAATAGACCTAACGGATTAGTTAAGCTTGAAGATTTTCACTATCTTTGCGCTCTCATTTGACTACTAAATAACTACATATAGGTACAATTAATGAACAAATTTTTACTCTTAGCAGCCGCGCTGACCATCTCAGCATCGGCTATGGGTCAGTCGACCGTGAGCGGTCGCGACCTCGTGAAGGAGCGCACCGTGACAGGTAGCTCTGCCAAGTTAGTAAAGCGCGCGGGCTCTTGCGTGGCCGACGTCGTGACCGAAAAGGGCGCGATCGCCAAGCGCATCTCCGCTCCTATGGTTTCAAAAAAGGCCATCAATCCTCGCGCCGTAGCCAAGGCTCCCGCCAAGGCCGACGCCCTCAACGGCTCTGACATCCTCTTTGAGAGCTTCGAGGGATGGGACGGCGTGACTGAAGCGTGGGTACCCGAAGGCTGGACAGTTGAGTCAAAGGGTGATCCTCATGAGGACTATATCCACTCTTGGTTTCCCTCGGCCGGCGGTGCATGGTATCCCCCTGTGACCGACGGCAAGTATTACTATGGCGTGGTCTTCGGCTACAATCAGGATGAGTGGTTGATTTCACCCGTAGTGGATATGCCCGACGAGGCTCTCTCGCTCTCTTTCGACATAAGCCTTGACCCTATTTACTTCTTCGACCTTGAGAATGTGGACTGGGACACAATGGAATTTATAGGTGAACCCGAAGTGGTGTTCAATATCATCGTAAACGTGCGCGAGGAGGGAGGCGAATGGGCCGAGCTCATCAACTTTGCCGATCGCTACAAGGGCATGACGCTCGACGAGCTTTATGATATGTCGAGCTCCGACATGCTCCGCACCCAGACTGCCAGCCTTGCTGACTATGCCGGCAAGAAGATTCAGGTGGCATTCCAGTATGTGGGCAATGACGGCCAGAGCACGTTCATCGACAATATTCACATAGGTTTCCCCTCGCTTGAAGCACCCGTCTACATGATGCCTTACTGCACTCAGTACTGGGGCTTTACACGCAATCTCGACGGTCTCAACATAGGCGTGGCCGCGCTGCCTGTATATACTGAACTGATGTGGATGTCATACGACTACGTCGACGATGCCACTTACACCTGGGAATACAATGACCCCGAGGATACCGACAACTGGATTTCAGTGGAGGGCGACGAGCTCTACGCTTCTTACGGCACTGACTATACCAGCGAGTTTACCACCCGCAACAATCTCTATTACCTGCCCAAGCTCACCGTCTCGGCTCCCGGCGCATCGCCGGCTACCTATCAGAATCCCGCCAGCTACATGCAGATGGGTGGCAAGGCTGATTTCATGGCCAATTCCGCCGACGGTCCCGTGATGCTCAACATGGGCCTCGTGCCTTTCAACCGCGCCACGGAGAGCCTGGGTATGTATACCTATCGCAAGGACTTCGGCGATCCTATAATCCCCATCTTCGGCTACAGTCCTGACGCTGATAAGTTCTGGACCGACTATACTTTCCACGGTGAGGAGGAGGAAGGCGAAGGTGTGAAACTCACCTCGATCCTAAACTTCGTCTATTCTTCAGAATCAGCATTGGTAGTCACCGCTGCTGACCTCTTTGCCTTCACCCGCGAGATAGGCGAAAATGTAGAGTTTACCTGCGGCATCTATCCCATCAACGAGAATTACGAGCCTGAAATCGACTCACCCATCGCTACCGCCACTCTTCTCGGCAAGGACATCACGGTGCTTGAGGAAGGTGACCAGTCGCCTGACCTTTCATGCCTTACATTTGAGTTTGCCGAGCCCGCTGTGCTCGACGATACTTATCCCGCTTACGTGGTAATGGTCAGCGGCTTCAATAACCCCGACGTAGCTTACTTCTGCCCCCTCCAGTCGCTCTATCCCGCCGACGTGCCTATGGCTTTAGGCTGGGTATGCAAGGAGATTACCGCTTCGGGCGCTACCCGCACTTCGTTCTCGCCCATGTCTGACGCCGATGGCGAACCGCTCTACACCTCTTTTGCCATCAATCTTGAAGCTACCCTGCCCTGGCTCAAGTGTGACACTGACGCGCTTGAGGTGAGCAACAACGGCACCACCGTGGGTCTCGACAGCTACTATGCAGGCGAGGAATTTAATGTGGCTGCTCCCGATTGGGCTGACGTGACTCTCGAAGGTCGCTACGGCACCACCACCCTCACCGTCACTGCCGAGTATAGCGAGACTGCACGCGAAGGCGAAATCACCATCGCTGCTCCCGGCGTAAGCAAGACCTTCAAGCTCACCCAGCCTGCCGGAACAGGCATGTCGGATATCGCCGAAATCATCTCGGGCGACAACGCTGCCGTGGAGGCCGTATACAACCTCAACGGTCAGAAAGTCAACGCTTCAGCTATGCCCGCCGGCGTATACATGATCAAGCGCGCCTCAGGCAAGGTGGAGAAAGTGGTTGTGAAGTAATCGATTCTCCATAAACCGTCAAAAGACTCAACCCTCACCGCGGGGGCTGAGTCTTTTTTATGTTCATTTCAGCGTGGCGCACCAGGCTGATTCGAGGCGGGAATTGTGGCTCACCTTGGCGCGGATGCCTAATGTGATGTAACGAAACGGATGGGTGAGCACGCGGGCTTCGAGCGGGCGATTGAGTTCGCCGTCGATGTCGAAGTCTACCACGCGGTAAGCGCCGTCGGGAGAGTGGATGCCATTGTCGGCGGCGAGGATTATCTTACCGTCAAATGTTTGACTGAACATTCTCACTCCGAATGCTCTCACCGCCCGCGCTCTCGGCAGGCAGATGCGGAACGTCAGCTCAACCTCGGCCGGCATGGAGACCTCACTCGACGCATCAAGCAGTTGGCCGTCAGAGGTGCGCAGGAGCAGCCGGTCGCCCGTAGTAAGCATATCCTCGGGGTAGATATCTTTACGGTAATAGGCGTATTTAGTGGCGATATTGAAGATGAGAGTGGGGTCATCCGTAGCGCTCACGAGCCACACCTCGCCATAATGACCGCACCCCCCCACGCTGCAGGGTCCGGTATTGACCATAAGCGTCGTCACCCTGTTGCCCGCAACTTTCACCAGGTCACCTCCGGCCACTGCGATAATACCGTCGGCAGCCTCGGCCACGCTCTGAGCCATCATCACGGGACGATGATCAAGCATCACGGGGGTGAGCCGCCACGGGGTGCCTCCGGCCGTGACCGAAGCGATACCCCCGCGTGAGAACACGTAGAAGTGGCGGCGCATGATGTCGAGCGACGAGCCGGCGCGCAGTTCGGGAGTGATGGCGGTCACGGTGCCTGTAGCGGCTATAGCCGTGGCTTCGATTTCGAGCGGCGAGGAGATGTCGGCCATTGCCGTGGCTTCGGGGTAATGATCGGTCACCACCGAGGCGTCGGGTACTATATGCATCGACAATACGGTAGCGGGCGTGACCGGGCGGAGGTCAGCAGATAAGGCATAAGCCATGCGGCGGCAAGGTGTGGGGCGCAAGGTAGCTTCCCACATCTTCATGCCGAGTATGATATTGATTTTCACAGCCGAAGGATGGGGATACACAATCAGCGGCGAGATCTGGCTTGTCACGGTAAGTTTTTCCGTTACGCTACTGACGAGCATCCGCCCGTCGTCGAGGGTCACCACGCAGGTGGCCGGGAGTGAAGATGTGCCTGTAGACACGCTTATTCCTTGCTCGGCCACCGTATAGCCCGCAAAGAGGCGCGAGTGAAGGTTTCCCCACAGGATTTTCCCGCCGCTCACCCCGGCGCAAGCCGCGCTGAATGTGTGGGGATAGTTTAGTTGCCAAGGAGCGGGAGTCGTTGAGGAGCCGGATGGGACATGTGAGGCCGCTGACATTACCGCCTCAACCTGACGGTGGCAGTCGGGCGAAGAGGCCCGGTATATACCCGTGAACGTGGCGGCGGTTGAAGGCATGGGCATGGAGTGAGCCACGGCGAGGGCAGTATCGCTATTCATCAGCAAGCCTGTGATACGGCGGCGCATTTCCGAGCCCTCGGTAGCGATACCTCCGGCGGCAGTGTCGACTCCGGGAGCCGACAGCCATAGCGTCGACACACCGCTGCTCGCGCTCTCGATACGCGAGACCGACGGCAGTGTAAGTGTCACGGGATGAATCTGCTCACTCGTCTCCACTTCTACAAGCGCCACCCTCTCGCGCCACACCGCGGGAATCTCGGCCGGGAACACGAGCCCTATGCTGAAAGGTGTTGCCTGCAACACAGTGGCCTCAAGTTCGCTGAGCGTGTCGCCCGCGAGTGGTCGCGCTGCCTCGATAAGTTGGGCACCCTGCCTCGGGGTTATGAGCACCGGCGCCGAGCGGTAGAGCATCACGCCGCGGGAATCGCGTGCAGTCACGCGAGCCATCACCGGCTGGATATAGCGATGTCGGGCAGCGGCAAGTCCGCTTATATCGCAGTAAGCCGTGGCATAATCATCAGAAAGCGCGTGGAGGTCATCGGGGATAAGAAGCTTGTCGGTGCGCGAGTATGCACCCTTCAGCTTTCGGGCAGGGAGCGGGCGGGTGAGCACGCCGTCGTCAACCCTCACGAGCCGTGGCGCACCATCGCGCGGAAGTTCACTCACCATCACTGCCTCGCCCGAGTGGTAGTCCACCTCAAGCCTGCGCGGCGACTCACCCTCAAGTGCCGGCATGAGCATGACGCCGCCGTCCACATTCACCGCCGCAGCAATATCACAGTCGAGCTCAGCCACGAGAGCGGGCGCACTCTTAAGCGGGTCAGTGATATACACAGCCCCCTCCGAAGTGGAAATCACTACATCCCGGCCCTCGCAAGCCACCGCGCAGAGCAATGCACCCGGAGCCGTCCCCACCGATGAAGGTCGTCCCACCGGCCGCAACGAACCGTCGGCAGCATCTTGCCTTACATTCACCTGCATAGGCTCCGTAGAGCCTATATCGAAATCATGAGTTTGAAAAGAAGCTTTCTTTGCCATAGTAACATAAATTTAATACCGGCAAAGTTACCACCCCACCCCCCTCCCCCCACGCGATAACGACCAAAGGTGAGAAAGTAATTGTGAAGTCAGGTCACCACTCCTTCATGAGAAATTCGCGCAGGCTGAGATGTTCTATGCCGGGATATTCAAGCAACTGACCCGTCACCGGATCCATGGAAATCACATACTTGGGATAATTGTCCTTTATTCCCGCAAGATTACCAAACTCTCGCTTGATCGTCTCCTCATGGCTCAAAAGATACGTGACTTGCACATACATGGTGTTGCTTCCCCTCGTGGCTACGAAATCCACCTCTCCTGCCCGCAGTATACCCACATTCACTTCATACCCCTGCATGAGCAGATAATTATATACCACATTTTCGAGTATCTTTTCAATAAAGCCGCGCAAATTATAGCCACATAGATAATTTCTCAAACCATGGTCAGAGAAATAGTACTTGAAAATTTGCTCAAACAGTTTCTTCCCGTGTATATCGTATCGTGATACCTCACATAATATCAGAGCCTTTACAAGATACCTGAGGTAGGTGGCGACAAGTGGGTCGGATATAGCCTCACCTTGCGCCTTCATCGTCTTGGAGATATTATTTACCGCTGTGAGTTTTCCTATGTTGTCGGCCACGTAATGAGCAAGATTCTCGATGAAAGTGATGTTGCGGATTTTCTCCCTGCTCACCACATCGCGCATCATTATTGTATTATACACACCCTGATGATAGTCTCTCACCTGAGCATCATCATGAATATCAAAGTGACTCAATCCGGGCAAACCTCCTACCTTCAGGTAATCATGCAGAGCTTTGTCGGTATCATCAAGGCCATGGAAAACTAAAAATTCCTTGTAGTCCAGACTGTATACCGGTATCTCCATATATCTGCCAGCCAGTCGGGTACTCAGTTCCGATGAAAACATATAAGCATTGCTACCCGTAGCCACGATCTGACAGCGCTCCTCAGCGTGGAGGCTGCGCAAAGCCACTTCGTAATCCTCGATATCCTGCACCTCATCTACAAGTAGATAATTCTCACCTCCCGGCTTTAACTTCTCCACAGCATAATCATAGAGTTCCTGACTATTAGTAATCTTGCTGAAATCAAGCAGTTCCTTATTGATATAAGCCACCGAAGCATCCTTGCGATTGGCCAGAATCCACTCGTGCAGCAGCCTGAGGATATAGCTCTTCCCCACTCTTCTCTGACCGATGAGAATTAGAATCATTCCTTTATTCAGGCGCGCGATAATGCGTTCAAGATATTTCGGGCGAGGTATAATATTCATATAAGCTTAAATAATTAGTATTGATTTGCAAAAGTACTTAAGTATACTTTATAAACCAAGCAAAACTGCAAAATTATTAAGGTATACTTAAAATTCCCGCAATTTCCGAGAAAATTTAAAGTATACCTTAGTAAAGACGTGTGTGTCGCATCGACTTGTAGGGACGCCGCTGTGCGACGTTTC
>CAYZFG010000039.1:0-22107 GCA_964477665.1 uncultured Staphylococcus sp. | reverse complement strand
AGTTTGAGCAGATGGAGATGCAGTTCTTCGTTCGTCCCGGTCAGGAGCTCGAATATTTCAAGAAATGGAAAGAAACCCGCCTGCGCTGGCACAAGGCTCTTGGTCTTGGCGACGAGAAATATCGCTTCCATGATCACGACAAACTTGCTCACTATGCCAATGCAGCTACCGACATCGAATTTGAGATGCCTTTCGGCTTCAAGGAAGTGGAAGGTATTCACTCACGCACTAATTTCGACCTCTCGCAGCATGAGAAATTCTCAGGCAAGAAGATTCAGTATTTCGATCCCGAGCTCAATGAAAGCTACACTCCTTATGTAATCGAGACTTCGATAGGTGTAGACCGTATGTTCCTCTCGGTACTTTGCTCATCTTACGAAGAGCAGGAGCTCGAAAACGGCGAAAAGCGCGTAGTACTCCACCTTCCCGCGCCGCTTGCTCCCGTGAAGTGTGCCGTGATGCCCCTCGTGCGTAAGGACGGTCTGCCCGAAAAGGCTCGCGAGATTGTCAATGACCTGAAGTTTGACTTCTCGACCCACTATGAGGAAAAGGATTCGATAGGTAAGCGCTACCGTCGTCAGGATGCAATCGGTACACCCTTCTGCATTACTGTTGACCACCAGACACTCGAAGACAACACCGTGACCCTCCGCCACCGTGACTCTATGGAGCAGGAGCGAGTTAATGTTGCTGACCTCCATAAGATTATCCACGATACCGTAAGTCTCACCTCCCTGCTTCGCAAACTTGACTAATACTTACTGATTTATGAAAATGATCAAAATATTTATGCTGGTTGTCGTGACCTTAGCTGCCACGATGCTCACTTCTTGCAATTACAACTCTCTCGTGACTGAAAAGCAGGGAGTAGAGCAAGCGTGGGCTGAAGTCCAGAACCAGTATCAGCGTCGCGCTGACCTTATTCCCAATCTGGTCAACACCGTTAAGGGCTATGCCACACACGAGAGCGAGACGCTTGAAAATGTAATAAAGGCTCGCGCCGCCGCTACATCTGTTACCATCAATGCCGATGATCTTACTGAGGAAAATCTTGCTAAATTCCAGAAAGCACAGAATGACCTCTCCGGAGCTCTCAAGTCACTTCTTGCCGTGAGCGAGGCTTATCCCGATCTCAAGGCCAACGAGAATTTCCGTGATCTTCAGGTGCAGCTCGAAGGTACTGAAAACCGCATTGCCACTGCCCGCACCCGTTATACTCAGGCAGTGATGGAATACAATACCTCGATACTGAAATTCCCTACCAATATCTATGCGGGATGGTTTGGCTTCACGAAGCAACCCCAGTTCCAGGCCGACGATGCTGCCCAGCGCGCTCCCGAGGTTAAATTTTAATTACTATTGATGAAGAAATTATTGTTATATATCAGTTCGTTCATGGCTCTGATGTCGCTTGCGGCGACTTCAGTGTCATGTAACGACGATGCTAAGAATACTTGGGACGATTACGAGAAATGGCGCAATAACAATACCGCCTACTACGATGAGCTGAAATATTCTATCGATGAAAACGGTAATCCTGAGTATCTTACGGTAATCGCTCCCTGGAATCCGGGCGCTGAAGTGCTCATAAAGTATCTCAACGACCGCAGCAAGACCGTGGGGAATCTCTCACCCATGCTTACATCCACCGTTGACGTAAAATATCGCGGTCAGCTTTATAATAATGTGGCATTTGATTCCTCATATCTCCGCACATCGCCCGCCGACAGCATCTTCCGCACCGTACTTTCTGGCACTATCGAAGGATGGTGGATAGCCCTTTCCGATATGCGTGTGGGTGACTCGGCCCGCGTGGTCATTCCTTATAATGTAGGTTACGGCTCGCGTGCTACCGGTTCGATTCCTCCGTTTTCCACCCTCGTCTTTGACGTAAAGCTCGTGGATATCCCTTACTACGAGATCCGCAACTGATAATCGCAGAATAACTAAAAAAGGTCAGCGTGCATTCCGCTTCGGGCAGGATGCACGCTGACTGTTTCGTTGAGCTACGGATTTCTATTGTCCGTAACTAAGTGTCGTATAATACCTCATTCCTCCGATAGGTGACACTGAGGAGCTGTAACTGAGGGAAATATAACCCGACGAACCAAACCAAGTGGCTCCTCCGGTGCCCATTGATACAGGTGCTCCGTAGATGGATGTCAGGCGGGTATAGGCGGCATTGTATCGCGAGAGGTCATTGTAAGGGGTGGAGTAATAGAATGACGATGACGACAGAAGTCCACCGGCAGTGTAGTAAAGAGCAGCGTCGGGCCAGAGCATCGAAAGCTCGGTGACATTGCGGAGATACACCGTATTGTCAGCGTAGCCGTCTACAGAATATCCATTCGTATTAAGGAAGTTGAGAGATACTGACAGACCTGTGCCAAACGACAATCCAAGGAATCCGTTTATAGCCGGAATACCGGGACGTACCACCCAACCGGCCGGACGCACGGGGCGGGGGATAGGTCGCATCACCGGGCGGTGAGGACGGGGAGGGGGAGGTGCCGGATGGTTAAACGACGGACCGATGTTACCCCATCCCGGTCTTACGGGATGACCTCCATTGGCCGGACGATTGGGGACGGCGGGCTGAGCGCCGGGTCTTACTCCTCCGGGATGATTATTGTTGCCGAAATGATTGCCGTTGTTACCGGGACGGTGGCTGTTATCGGGCTTGTGACTATTGCCGGGGTTATGGTTGGTTCCACCGGGACGGGTTGCTCCCGGCCGAGTGGCGGGCTTGGTCGTCTCGGGACTTGACACTCCGGGTCGGCGAGCCGAAGCATCGGGAGCGGCTATGATCAATGCGAGCGCTGACAGGCATAATGCCGAAATGTTGATTATCCTTTTCATGTCCTGAAAATTTTGATGTTATACTTATTAGAACACTTTCGGGAGGATAAGTTAAACCGGCAGATAGCTAAAATTTGTTAATCACCGTGCATAATGAGCCGGTTGGAGCACGAAGGGAAGCGGAGCGCGGAGCACGAGATTCTGATCAGACTTCACTGCTTTGTAGAGCTCTGCGGCTTCAGCTGCGGTAGTACAGGTAGCGGCAACTACATAATAAAGCGGTTCGCGAGTGTGTACTATCATTGCATCCGTGTAACCTGCTTCCATGAGACGCTTGCGCATGGCATTGGCATTGAAAATCTGCTTGAACTGCCCCACGACAATATTATAGCGGAGCACTTTCTCGCGGGAAGCACCGCCATCGTCAGTATAACCTATATATTCAGTACGTATAGGAAGCGTGTCGTTGCCCACGGCAAGCATGGTCTCCTGAGCCTGATTGCGTATCTTGGCATAGATGGTGGAATCTACTCCCGATGCATTTTCGCGATGCTCGATTGCAGCTTCATAAGCAGCCCGGTAGTTGCTCTCATTAGTCTTACACGACACTATGCCGAGTGATACGAATATTCCGATGAGATAGATAATTGACTTTTTCATACTTCAGAGTTTGTTTCTTAATTCTATAACGTCAAGGTCAGAGATATTTCCGTTATCAAGTGTTAATCTTACGAGTGTCCTTACTTTTTGCCAGCCGTGATGCCCGGCAGCTCCGGGATTTACGTGGAGCATATTGAGATTACGGTCGGGCATGACTTTGAGAATGTGGGAGTGGCCGTCGACCATCAGGCGGATGTTTTCAGCTTTGAGCAGAGATAACATCCCAGGAGCATATTTTCCGGGATAGCCTCCTATGTGTGTTAGAAGCACTTTGATGCCTTCGATCTCAAATATCAGTAATTCAGGGCATACACGCTTGACTTCTCCGTGGTCAATGTTGCCGCTGACAGCTCTCACCGGCGCAATCTCTTTAAGCCGGTTGAGCACGGTGATGTCGCCTATGTCGCCTGCGTGCCATATCTCATCGCAGTCAGCGAAGTGAGTTGCGAATCGGTCGTCCCAGCAGGAGTGAGTATCGGAGAGAATCCCTATTTTTTTCATAAGTTTTCAAGGATGTATATGGCGCGGGGTGAGAATGTCATCTCCGGAGTGATCGTTACGATTTCTCCCGTGAGCATGTCGCGGAGCTGAGTACCGTAAGGCATGATTTCAACAGTAGGAGCCATGGGCGCGGTGATTTCAGTATCATTGCCGTTCATTATCACCGTGACATGACGATCACCGAGAGCGCGACGGTAAACGTATATACCGTTTTCGGGCATAAAATGCTTGAGCGAACCGCGAGCGATAACTTCATTTCCGCGGCGCCAATGGAGTAGACGCGACATGAAGTCATACGCTTCAATCTGCATCTCACTTCGGCCTTCAGGAGTGAAAACCGATATTGAATCCCCAGGGAAACCGCCGGGCATATCGCGGCGTACATATCCGTCACTGCCTTCTTTCGACCCATTCATGAGCACTTCTGTGCCATAGTAAACCTGAGGAATACCGCGCGATGTAAGCAGGAATGTAATAGCCTGTTTCCACCAGCCGAGATTTTCAGGCTCTTCAAGCAAGAAGCGGTCAGTATCGTGGTTGTCGAGGAACGTAAGAATCTTTGACGGGTCGGGAAACAGATAGTCGAGTGCGAGATGGTCATAGATTTCATTCAGTCCGCTCAACCTGTCAGTCTGCCCTGAGAAGGCATCACGGGCCTTAATGGAAAGCACAAAGTCCATTACAGTGGGGAGGCGAGGGTCGCCTATGCTATTGACTTTCGACCCTCTTTGCCAGAATGCTTCGCCGCCCTCGTTGCCATACCAACATTCACCTACGATATTGAAGTTGGGATACTCACGCTCCACATCGTCGATCCACTGAGCCATGCCGTGGAAGTCAGCATACGGATAGGTATCCATTCTTATGCCGTCGATACCGGTGTGCTCTATCCACCATATCGAGTTCTGAATCAAGTAGCGCATGAGGTGGGGGTTACGCTGATTGAGGTCAGGCATCTCCTTGACAAACCATCCGTCGACGGTGCGGGCAAGGTCGTAATCGCTCACATAAGGATCGTGGATAGTGGAGAGACGATAATTGGTCTGCACGAAAGTGTCGGGGAAATTGTACCAGTCTTTGAAAGGCATATCCTTAAACCACTGATGATTGCTTCCCGAGTGATTAAATATCATGTCCATCACCACTTTGATGTCACGGTTATGGGCATCTTCCACAAAATCCACCCACTCGTCGGTGGTACCGAAGCGCGGATCGATGTTATAGTAGTCGGTAGTAGCATAACCGTGATATGACCCTCCCGGCATATCATTGACCTGCACAGGATTGACCCATACGGCGGTGACTCCGAGTGTATCAATGTAATCAAGGTGTTGTTTCATGCCGGCAATGTTGCCACCGTGGCGGGCATTGGGATTGCTGCGGTTGGCTCGCGTGGGATATTGAAGTGTGTCGCGCTGAGCTTTGTGAGAAGTCGGGGTGCCTTTAGCAAACCGGTCGGGCATGATGAGATAAAGTACATCAGAGGCATCAAAACCTCCATGATTTTTCATTCCCTCCTTTCGCTGCTTGAGGGTGTAGTCAACAGTGCGCGATTTGCCCTTGCCGTCGCTGAAGTCAATCTTCATGGTACCGGGCTTGGCGTCGGGGGCAATGGTAAGGTAAATAAACAGATAGTTGCGGCTATCGGGTACCACCACGTCGGCTATTGATACTCCCTGATATGAAATAGATGGGGTGGCGGTGGCTATATCAGGGCCGTAGACCATGAGTTGGACTGTATCATTTTCCATTCCGGTCCACCAGAACGGTGGCTCGATTTTGTCAATGCGTGGTGTGGCCATTACTGTCAGAAATAAAAGAAGTGATAAAAGTGTGATATGAAATCTCATCGGTATAGTTTTTTAGGTAAAAATCTTATGTATTCGATACACACCCCTGACTGAAGATTTCCTGACGGAAGGGGGTGATAAATTAGTTTTAGGCGATTGCGTCCCTTTTCAAGTTTGACGGTGAGCGGATTTGAAAATCCTTTCCGTGACGGCATAATGAAGCATCCGGCCAAGCTATCGGTAGTGTAAAGATCAGATACGAAACACTCGTTGACCGACGGTCGCCAGTAGGCTATATCTACAAAGTATTCCCCAGCTTGCGGAGCTTTTACTAAAAAAGAAAGTTCAGTATTTAGATTGCTTGTCAATTCGAGATGGGTGGGGATGACTTCCCGACGCTTTATGCGGCGACGAGAATTGCGTTCGATGCGAGCCGCAACAGCCTTACGCAACTCGTGAGGAATATCGTGGCGATCCACAATCATAGTATCAGCAGGGTTGAACACCACATGCGGTACAGCCGGCACTGACGAATAACCCGCTTTATCAACCGACATCGCTGTAATTGATTTCAGACCCGAAGCAGAAGGTGTCACTGTAAAAGCTCCGTCGGAAATCACCTTACAGGAAATACCGTTGACGGCCATCACGTAGCTGTAATCTTTAGATGGCGATAATACCGAGTATTGGTCTCTGCCTATAGAGTCAATACGCGGGCGTGGTGGAAAAGGTACTGCCTCAGTGTAGTTGATGACCTTTTCTTCGAGGGAATTATTGGCCATCACCACATCGACGCGATGCCGACCCGTCAGACTGTCGGGTATCAGATGCGAGGCTGTCTGCAATCCGTCAATTTCCATTCTTGCCACCGTGCTCCCGGTGCCTTGAATGTGGAGGTCAAGTGTGTCAGCGCGGTATATAAGTGAAGTAAAGACTTTATCGCCCTGAAAAATTTCGGGGATATACGGAGATACGGCAAGTCCTTTAGGAGTAAATGATATACCGCCCAACGATTTTAGCAAAGCGGCGGCTGATACACTGCCCGAGCCCTGATTACTGAATGTAGCAGCTGCTGACGATGCAAGTCCCAGCAGAGCCCTTCGCTCACTGCCGATTTTCGATGCAGCATTATACAACCCTACTTGCGTGGAAAGGGCGTAGGTCGGGGCAGAACCTTTTCCGGTAGGGTAGTAGTCGGGGGCTCCTTCATCAGTAAGAGGCATTGCGCTAAGAATAGATTGTGCCATTTCAGGCGTGGCTATTCCATTGAGTATCGCCATTGACTGGGCGAGATTGTCGCTCGCAGTAATTAATACGGGATAGTATTGCCCCCACAGTGCACAGCCGTAACGTCCCTTCTCGGGAATCCAGAATCGGTCATTGATAGACTCGGAAATAGATTGAAGAAGTTCGCGGTTTACCTGCCCTTCTTCATGAAGAATCTCACCGAGAGCTTTTATAGCGGAAGCTCTATCAAGATTTACTCTCAACGAGTAAACCTCAAAAATGTCGTTTCGCGACAGCCGTGAAGGAATCTCGGGAAGCAGACCTCGAAATAATGACAGGTTGCAGTCAAATGCCACCTCTATTTCACGTGTTATGACCTCGCGGGCGATCGGGACGAGGCTATCGTTGACAAACGTCTCGCCTAATGCAAGTGAAAGGTCTCCAAGGGCGGAAATCCACGAAACGTCAGCAGCTTCAAGTGGCCAGTCGCGACATGTTGCCAAGCTTTGACGAGCTTTCATCATTACCTGCTCGGCAGCAATCTCAGGATCAAGAAGTGAAAGAATTGCGGGATCCCAGCCTACAGTGCGGTCAAAAAGCGCGGGCGAAGTATCGCCGAAATAATCATTGACACCGGCGGCATACAGCCGGTCAAGCATGGGCGATGAAGAGATGAGAACCGGAAAGTCGGCGATAGCTGTATCAGGGAGAAAAGTAACCGAGGTTTTGGAATCAGAATAAGAGTGAGTGGTTACGCGCCACGATGAGTTTTCCTGAATCAAACCGGCATTATCTTTCCCTCCGCCTATACATGAAGCGGCTACGATAAGAAGCGAGGGAATGAGATGATGCAGTTTCACTTGTAATCGGTTACTTGCGAGGTGAGTAATAAATATTCATCATGCAATTCTTGCAATCAGTACATAACCGGAGCCTGATGCCGGGGGATTGAAGAAATATATCTTTGGGAAGGCGGGAGGCGTTGGGTCCCAACAGACAGGCGTCGAGCTCACGACGAAGGCAGTAGCGGGTTGTCATCACATGGCTTTCGTCACGGTTTTTCTCAGCCACTTCCATTGCCGGGGCAATCTCTTTAGCTCCGTGAGATAAATAGAATTCCCGGGCAAGTCGATTGGCAACATTATCGTGTATAGTGATTGTCTCTGACGGAAGAGGAACATCAAATTTCTCTTTTCCCCGATACCTGAAGCTGTATGTTGCCAAGGCAGTGGTATCGAGAGCCGAGATAGTATCGCGGCGCAATGCGGAGAGTAGCGATGCCGGGATGAATATTTCGCCAAGACGGTCATCGACCGTGCCGAGCGTGTAGATGGTGTCGCCGAGTTTTGACAATACTCTTCTACGAGCATCCAGCTGCGGTGACTTAGCTTGCTGAATATCTTCTAATAGTAAATTCGCTGTTGCACTCAATCCTCGGCTGTCGGTAGAAGTCATTGCTATGCCACCCGAGATTTTCTTCAGGTGAAATTCTACGATGATTTTGCGCTCGGGCTCTGCGGCTGAAATCATGTCGTCAAACGCCTTATCACGATTGCGATAAAGGACGGTTCCCACCGGCGGATTGACCGAGGATGCCGGGAACAATCGCTTTCCGTCCACGCGATTGACGCGGAAACCGGTGAAGATGCCGTCAGAAGTGAAGTACCCGAGTCCGTCACCATTAGAAAGAGAGGTTTTTGAATCGGTCACTATCGCTCCGCGCTCTGTTCTTACAACTTTCCCTATAGGCAAACCTGTCATCTTGGGTGTTGCGAGAGAGGCCATGCGCGTGTTGCAGTCGGGCTTATTGAAGAAATAAGAGGTAAAGCCGCGATTGAAACTCTTGTTAACGTCGGGTATAAATCCATGATTACTTGTACCGAAAGAGCTGCGTATATATTTTCCGTCACTATCAGCTATAACCTTATCAATGCGGTTTCGGTAAGCAGCTACGGTATTCATCACGTAGCTTTCATCCTTCAGGCGCCCTTCAATTTTAAGAGAGGAGGCGCCGGCATCAATTAGTCTTCCCACGTCACTGAGTCGGTTAAGATCACGAAGTGAAAGATAATGCCGCGCAGGGGCAAGAATATTTCCGTCGCCATCTGTCAGGTCAAACTTTAATCGGCATATCTGGGCACATTCGCCGCGGTTGGCGCTGCGGCCCGTTGCGGCAAAACTGGCACGGCAATCACCGCTATAGCTCACGCACAGCGCTCCGTGGATAAATGATTCGAGTTCTACATCCACTTCACGATGGATGCGGGCAATCTCATCTACGGAAAGTTCCCTTGCCAACACCACGCGCGAGAATCCCAACGAAGCGAGGAAGCGGGCTTTTTCTACGGTACGGATGTCACACTGCGTACTGGCGTGAAGGTCAATAGGCGGGATATCCATGCGAAGAATACCCATATCCTGCACTATGAGCGCATCGACCCCGGCCCGGTAAAGATCTCTGACAAGCTTTTCTACACTCGGAATCTCATTATCGTAAACCAAAGTATTTACCGTGGCGTAGATTTTTACCCCGAAAGGATGAGCGAAATCTACAAGCCGGGCAATGTCGTCAACACTGTTACCCGCGGCAGCTCGCGCTCCGTGACTCGACGGACCAATATATATGGCATCGGCACCGCACTCTATTGCTTTACGGGCGATGTCAATGTCACGGGCCGGAGCAAGTAGCTCGATTTTGCGCGGTGAGGAGGTTGACATTTTGTTAAATAGTTTAAAAATGAGACATTGATTTTAAACCTGCGACAGGTTAGGCAGTCAAAACAATAACCGAATAAGATTATTAGCTTTTTGATTTTATAAGCTCTGCGTCGGCTCGTGAAGAGTGGCGCAGAGCTGTCTTATTATAATGCTATGAATCAAAAATCAGAGGGCTGCAAGAGCTGCCTTGAGAGTTTCGAGGCGTGAGAGTGCGTCAGCAAGTTTCTTACGCTCGTTTTCTACTACGGCGGCAGGGGCGTTGTTGACAAATCGCTCGTTGGAGAGCTTCTTTTCAACTGACTTGCGGAAGCCTTCGTAATACTCGATGTCTTTGGAGAGCTTGGCTTTCTCGGCCTCTACGTCGATATTCTCGCGCAAGGGAATGTTGAATTCCTGAGTGCCCACCATGAAAGTAGCCGAGGCGGGATCCTTTTCGCTTACGGTTTCGATTGCCGAAAGATTTCCGAGCTTGGTGATTACCGGTTTATATTCAACGGTAGAATTTACCACATTGAGCTGAAGCTCGTTGCGCTGCGGGATATTACGCTGTGCGCGCACGCCGCGAATACCGTTGATAACCTCCTTGGCAGTCTCCATTTCTTCAAGTACCTTACGGTCAGGAGCCATAGCCTGAGGCATCGGTGCAACCATGATTGACTCGCCGGGACGACGGTCAGCAAGGTGCTGCCAAAGCTCTTCAGTGATAAATGGCATGAAAGGATGAAGGATGCGCAGCAGGGCATCGAAGTAATCGAGTGTGGCAGTGAGGGTTGCGCGGTCAACGGGCTTGCCGTACTCCGGCTTAACCATTTCAAGATACCACGATGAGAATTCATCCCAGAAGAGGCGATAGACGGTAGTGAGTGCTTCACTCAGACGGAATTTCGAGAAAAGATCGTTGACTTCCTCAGCAACTTCCGCGAGCTTGCTGCCAAACCATTTTACAGCGATCTTAGCGCTCTCGGGCTGCTCGGATTCATCAGATACTTCCCAACCCTTTACGAGGCGGAAAGCATTCCAGATCTTATTGCAGAAATTACGCCCGTTCTCGCAAAGTTTCTTATCGAAGAAGATGTCGTTGCCTGCGGGGGCTGCCATCATGAGACCCATGCGCACACCGTCAGCACCATAAGTGTCGATAAGATCGAGAGGGTCAGGCGAGTTGCCAAGCTGCTTTGACATCTTGCGACCAATCTCGTCGCGCACTATACCGGTGAAATATACATAATTGAAAGGCTGCTTGCCTACAAATTCATATCCTGCCATAATCATGCGGGCAACCCAGAAGAAGATGATGTCAGGACCGGTCACGAGGTCGGCAGTGGGGTAGTAGTATGAAATTTCTTTATTACCCGGCTCAAGGATACCATTGAAAAGGGAAATAGGCCAGAGCCAAGAGCTGAACCATGTATCGAGGCAATCTTCATCCTGATGAAGTTGCTCAGCTGTGATAGCAGGGTCAATCTTGCGGGCAAGCTCAAGAGCCTCCTCGGGAGTCTCAGCCACTACAAACTGACCGTCAGGGAGATAGTAGGCGGGCACGCGGTGACCCCACCAGAGCTGACGTGAGATACACCAGTCGTGAATATCGGTCATCCAGCGGTCGTAGGTAGTTTTGAACTTGTCAGGCACAAACGAGATAGTGCCGTCGTCAACAGCTTTGAGTGCAGGTGCAGCAAGACCTTCCATCTTTAAGAACCACTGGTCAGAGAGGCGGGGCTCAACGGCGGTATCAATGTTGCGCTCGGAGTAGCCCACTTTGTTATCGTAGTCCTCTATTTTCTCGATGAGACCGGCGGCCTGAAGATCTTCAGCAATCTTCTTGCGCACGTCAAATCGATCCATACCCACGTACATTCCGGCGGCTTCGCTTATGGTAGCGTCGTCGTTGAATATGTCGATGGTTTCAAGGTTGTGCTTCTGACCAAGCATATTGTCGTTCATGTCATGAGCAGGGGTTACCTTAAGGCAACCGGTACCGAAATCAATCTCTACATAATCGTCTTCGATTACGGGAATCTCGCGGTTGACAAGAGGCACGATCACATGCTTGCCCTTAAGGTGAGCGTTCTTCGGGTCATTGGGGTTGATACACATTGCGGTATCGCCCATGATGGTCTCGGGACGGGTTGTAGCCACGATTGCATAACCGTTCTCACCCACTATTTTATATCTGAGATAATAAAGCTTGCTGTGCTCTTCCTTATATACCACCTCAATGTCGGAGAGGGCGGTGCGGGCTGCGGGATCCCAGTTTACCATGCGCTTGCCGCGATAGATAAGACCCTTGCGGTAGAGGTCAACGAAGACTTTTATCACGCTGCGTGAGCGTAAGTCGTCCATGGTGAACGCTGTGCGTTCCCAGTCACACGACGCACCGAGCTTCTTAAGCTGCTCAAGGATCTTGCCGCCGTGGGTATGAGTCCAGTCCCACGCATGTTCGAGAAATTGCTCACGCGTAAGATCGCTCTTCTTGATACCTTCCTTGGCAAGTTTGCCCACAACCTTAGCTTCGGTAGCGATGGCTGCGTGGTCAGTTCCGGGTACCCAGAGTGCATTCTTGCCTGCCATGCGAGCGCGGCGCACGAGAATATCCTGAATGGTATTGTTGAGCATGTGACCCATGTGAAGAATACCGGTCACGTTGGGCGGGGGGATAACGATAGTGTAAGGTTCGCGGCTGTCAGGCTCGGAGTGGAAGAGTCCGTGCTCCATCCAGTAGCCGTACCATTTGTCTTCGACCGACTTGGGGTCGTATTTCGTAGCTAATTCGTTCATGGATGAATATGAAGTGAAAGTTTTTACAAAGATACGTGTTTTGGTCAAGATGAGCAAGTTATTTCTTGACTTTACGCACCGGGTCACACGTCAGTCCTACGCCCAGCTTCTTGAAAATCTTGTGATCGACCTCACCGAGCATCACCGTGGAGTGAACCTGGCAGCCGTTGAGCTCAGGGAGTTTTTCGAGCGCGCGGCGGCAGTTTTCGTCGCGGGTACTGAGCACTGACAGCGCCACGAGTACCTCATCGGTATGCAAGCGGGGGTTGCGGCTGCGGAGGTAATTGATCTTGGTATACTGGATAGGCTCGATCATGAGCTGGGGTATAAGCTTGATAGAGTGGTCGATACCGGCCAGGTGCTTTATAGCGTTGAGTATCAGAGCCGCGCTCGGACCTAAGAGCGAACCGGTTTCGGCAGTGATGATAGTACCGTCGGCCAGCTCGATAGCCGAGCAAGGTACGCCGCTTTTCTCTGCACGCTCACGTGCTGCTACGGTAGTGCGACGGTAGGCAGTGTCAATCTTGGCCTGCTTCATGAGAAGAGCTATCTTGTTGACCTCGCTCTCGTTGCAGTCACCCATAGCCATACGGCAGAGTGCAGTGTAGTAACGACGGATGATTTCGTCTTTCGATGCCCGACAGCATACCTCATCGTCGTTAATACAGAATCCCACCATATTCACACCCATATCAGTGGGCGATTTATATGGATTCTCGCCATAAATGCCCTCAAACAGAGCGTTGAGCACCGGGAAAATCTCTATATCGCGGTTATAGTTGATAGCAGTCTTGCCGTAAGCTTCGAGGTGGAACGGGTCGATCATGTTCACATCGTTAAGATCGGCGGTTGCGGCCTCATAGGCAATATTTACGGGATGCTTCAAGGGGAGACTCCACACGGGGAAAGTCTCAAACTTTGCATAACCGGCCTCGATTCCACGCTTATGCTCATTGTAAAGCTGGCTGAGGCATACTGCCATCTTGCCGCTGCCGGGGCCGGGAGCGGTAACGATCACGAGCGGGCGGGTAGTCTCTACATAATCGTTCTTACCGAAACCCTCGTCGGAATCTATGAGTCCTACATTGGTGGGGTAGCCTTCGATGGTGTAATGAACATAAGTGGTGATACCCAGGCGCGAGAGTTTCTCGCGGAAAGCATCGGCGCTGCTCTGGCCGTTGTAATGCGTGACCACTACGGAGCTTACGAGAAATCCACGTTTCATAAACTCCTCACGCAGTCGCAGCACGTCCATGTCGTAAGTGATGCCAAGGTCCTGGCGAACCTTGTTTTTCTCGATGTCGAGGGCGCTGATGACTATTACTATCTCGGCATTGTCGCTCAGATTACTGAGCATACGCAACTTGCTGTCGGGCTGGAATCCCGGCAGCACGCGGCTTGCGTGATAGTCGTCAAAGAGTTTTCCACCTAATTCAAGATAGAGCTTGTTGCCAAACTGTGCAATGCGCTCTTTAATGTGCTCAGACTGTATTCTGAGATACTTGTCGTTGTCAAATCCGTATTTCATAACGGATTGCAAAGTTAACCGTTTTTTACTGAAATTGCAAAAATTT
This sequence comes from uncultured Staphylococcus sp., assembly GCA_964477665.1. Classification (GTDB taxonomy): domain Bacteria; phylum Bacteroidota; class Bacteroidia; order Bacteroidales; family Muribaculaceae; genus Duncaniella. Next base: position 8,060 of record CAYZFG010000039.1, on the reverse strand, counting down.
CGTTACATTTGCGAAAAAATATATCCATGAAAAAGTATTTTCTTCTCCTTTCTTTATTTATATGTGCGATGCATGCCTTCGGGCGAGATTATAACACGCGTTACGAGGCGCTCCGTGACTCGATTTCAAGTCAGGTCACAGGAGCTTCCATCCCGACGAAAGTAATTGAAATCTCTGAATTTGGAGCGGTGGCCGACGGGGAGACAGACTGCAAGAGCGCCTTTGATATGGCTTTCGAATCTGCAAGCAGGGCAGGAGGAGCAGTAGTTAACGTCAACGCCGGTACATATTATATAAAGGGGCCGCTCACGTTTAAGAGTAACGTTACCCTCAATCTCGAAGAGGGCGCTGTAATCCGCTTCTCACCCGATGCTGCCGACTATCCATTGGTGGAAACTTCGTGGGAAGGAACTTTCCTGTATAATTATTCACCTTTTATATATGGCAAAGGACTTCATGACGTAGCAATTACCGGGAAGGGAATCATCGACGGAAATGTCGGCGAAACGTTTGCCACGTGGCGGAAGAATCAGGAGGAGGATCAGATGCTATCCAGAAAGATGAATCATGATGAGACTCCGGTGGCAAGCCGTGTATTCGGGCAGGGTCATCTCCTTCGTCCGCATCTCGTGCAGTTTTATGATTGCGAGCGCGTGACTATAGAGGGAGTCAAGATAATTAACTCTCCTTTTTGGTGCATACACTTGCTTATGAGTGAGAATATAGTGTGCCGCGGAGTGAGATTCGATGCCAAACTCGTGAATAATGACGGTATCGACCCCGACGGCTCGCGTAATGTAATAATTGAAGATATAGATTTTGATAACGGCGATGACAATATCGCCATCAAGAGCGGGCGTGATAATGACGGCTGGCGATTGTCGCGCCCCTCGTCAAATATCCTTATCCGCAACTGTCGTTTCAAAGGCCTTCACGGAGTAGTGATAGGCAGCGAGATGTCGGGCGGAGTGGAGAATGTGATTATCGAAAACTGCACGGCGTCGGGTTACTGCAAGCGTGGAATATATGTCAAGACCAACGCTGACCGCGGCGCTTACGTGAGAAATATCTTTGTGAAGAATTGTAAGTTTGGCGAAGTGGAAGACCTGTTTTATGTCACTTCCCGGTATGCGTCGGAAGGCGAAGGCAGCACACATTACTCCAAGGTCAGCGATATGTATGTCGACGGTCTTTCATGTGAAAAGGCTTCAGCTGCAGCCTTGGTGCTCCAAGGTTCTGACGGCGAGAAAGTAAGCCGCGTATCATTTGATAATATAGAAGTTGGCGTGGCGCGGATAGGTATAAGTTTTGAGAACGTAGAGGATATTTCTATGGGCGAATGCCATATAGGGGGCCATGCGGGCACTCCCACTCAGATTACTGACAAGGACAAGATATTTCGCTGATTAATTATCGCGACACTCAGGGCACAATCCTTTAAGCATGAAGTTGACTGACTTTATGAGATAATCCTGCGGTATGCCCGCAGCTGAAGGATTGATATTTTCAAGGCAGAACACACGTCTGCATTTCTCGCAATAAAAATGGGCATGCATATCAGCGGGAGAGTGATGCGCATGTCCAGGGCATATCTCATATTTCACAATCCCCCTGCCGTCTTCGAGAGTGTGGACAAGCTCTTTCTCTACAAGCAACGATAGCACACGAAACACGCTCGACTTCTCAACCGTGCCCAGCTCGGTCTCTATTTCGACCAGGCTCAGCGGGTATTCCGATTCCATGAGAGCCTTGACCACAAGAAGTCGGTTGGGTGTAGCCTTTATCCCGGCTTCTTCGAGGAGATTTGTTGCATTTTTTTCCATACCTAAGGGAGTTTGCGGTGCAAATATAAGAAAATATTTACTAATTTTGCACCCGTTATGAAACTTACCACAAAGATATTAAGCCTCATAGTGGCGCTTCTGATGATGAGCGCCGCTGCGATTACTGTCAACAAGAAAGTGCTTGGTCACGAGGTCATGCCTGCTGAAGAGCAAGCTGTTGCAGTCCACACTGATACGATGTCGTTGATGCCTGACGGCACGGTAATAATCCATACTGCTCCTTTCGCTAAGAAAAATATAGGGTATGCCGGACCGGTGCCTCTCGATATCTATATTAAAGATGGAAAAGTCGAAGAAATCGCACCACTGCCTAATTCGGAGTCACCGTCGTTTTTCAACCGTGCTTCCGCTCTTTTTGAAAAATGGGTAGGGAAGACTCCTCAGCAGGCTGTGAAACTTGAAGTGGATGCTGTATCGGGAGCTACCTATACGTCCATGGCGATAATTAATAATGTAAACGACGGTCTTGATTATTACCTCGGAGCTAACGCCGGAGGCTCACATTCACTTCCGTTGAAAATGTGGGTAGCTCTCATAGTTACGCTTGCTGCCTGTATCTTGCCTCTCTTTGTAAGAAACAAGTATTATAATTATGTGCAGCTTGTGGCCAACATAGTGGTGCTCGGCTTCTGGTGCGGAATGTTTCTTGATTATGCGCTGATGCTTAAATATCTCTCCGGCGGATTTACGATGCCCGGTGCGATTGTTGCAATAGTGATGTTGGTAGCCGCCTTTATATATCCTCTTTTCGGTAGAGCTCAGCATTATTGCAACCATATCTGTCCGCTCGGGTCAGCTCAGATTCTCATGGCTCAACTGTGTGGATTTAAGATTCGTCTGTCAAAGAATGTTGTGAAGGCTCTTGACTGGTTCCGCAAGATACTATGGGCCGCACTCATGCTTCTTCTTTGGGCTGATTGCCTTACCGGTTGGATGGACCTCGAACTGTTTCAGGCCTTCCAGTATCAATCAGCGTCGACCGGTATAATTATTGCAGCGATAGTGTTTGTAGCCCTGTCGGCTGTCATCACCCGACCTTATTGCAGATTTGTATGCCCCACAGGCTCGCTCTTCAAGCGTGCTGAAAACATTGGTTAATTTCATAACTCTTAATATCCGATGAAAAATTCTTCATTTCTCATTACACTTCTTGCCGTAGCGCTTGTATTTGTGACATATAAATGGGTTGAATCTACTCCTGACGAACCCGTAGTTACCGAGACCGCTTCAACTACCATTGAAGATATAATGACCCGCACGAGTGTTCGCTCTTATTCTGACCGTAAAGTCGATTCGCTGACCGTCGATACTCTGCTCCGTGCCGCTATGGCTGCCCCTACGGCAGGCAACAAACAGCCCTGGCGCTTTGTGGTCATCACTGATACAGTATCGCTCAACTATATCAGTGAAAACTTCGGCTCAATGAAAATGGCTGCACAGGCTCAGCTTGCTATAATAATGTGTGGTGACGTCACTGCTACTTACGATGGCGAAGGCCGCGAGTATTGGGTGGAAGATGTATCTGCCGCTACTGAAAATCTTCTCCTTGCCGCCCATGCCGTGGGTCTGGGAGCAGTGTGGTGCGGAGTATATCCCCTCTCAGAACGAGTGGAGAAATTTGCTGCACTCGTAAAGACCCCTGAAAATATTGTCCCTATGGCTTGTGTTTGCATAGGCTATCCCGCTGCCGAGACTACTCCCAAAGATAAGTGGCAGCCTGACTATGTAAGATATAATACCTGGGAATAAATGGTCGACTTGACTATTACGAGATACACTCCCGATATGATTCGGGAGTGGAATGAATTTAACTCCCGCTCGCGTAACTCCACGTTTCTCACTGATCGAAGATACATGGATTACCATGCTGACCGATTCATCGACCATTCCCTCATAGCAAGAAAAAAAGGTGCGCCTATAGCGCTCCTTCCTGCCGATATTACGGCTGACGGTGTGCTTCATTCCCACCGCGGACTCACTTACGGTGGCTGGATACTTCCCCCGCGTCATTTCGATGCCGCTGCCATGCTCGACCTGTGGGACGCAATGCTTGACTATTGCAAACTCAACGGTATCAGTGAGCTTGATTATAAACCGCTGCCTTATATCTTTGCAAAAGCTCCCTCGGGTGAAGATATATATGCACTATTTCGCTCAGGAGCGCGGCTAACTGAGTGTAATATCTCGGCTGCCATAAGGCTTACTGCAAATCCAGGCTTCAATCAAGGGCGACGCCAGCGCCTTAATAAGGCTCTCGCAGCAGGAGTAACTGTAGAATTGGTTGAAGATGAGGACTCGTTCAGGGAGTTTTATAAGATGCTCCGGGATTGCCTTGATGAGCGCCATGATGCCACACCTGTTCATTCTTATGACGAACTGAAGTTTCTTTGGAAGCGATTCGAAGGTCAAATACAAGTATGGGTTGTAAGATATGAAGGGCAGATACATGCCGGAACGGTGCTTTATGTATCTGATAAAGTAGTACACACTCAGTACATCGCTACCACCTCGGAGGGCCGACGCATGAGCCTTATTTCTCCACTTTTCCATGAGCTGATTTATAAAGCTACTGACGGGTACTTTGGAGGAGCGGTAGATTATTTCGATTTCGGCACGAGCAATGAAGACCACGGACTCTATCTCAACGATACGCTTTACGAGCAGAAGGCTTCGATGGGGGCCACCGGGGTACCTTACGAAAGATATTCATTGAAGATATAAAGAACCTTTTGCCGAGATGGAATGTTATAGTATAAAACAAAAATAAAAACAAATAAAAAACATTCTCAATCATGGCAACTAAAAGTATCAAAGGTACAAAGACCGAGCAAAATCTTGTAGTAGCATATATTGCTGAGTCTACTGCTTACACTCGTTATACATTCTATGCCCAGCAGGCCGACAAGGAGCTTTATTACCCTGTAGGCCAGATTTTCCGTGAGACTGCCGACAATGAACTCCATCATGGAAAGGTATTTTTCAAGATGCTTGAAGGCGGTCAGGTGACTGTGCCTGCCACAGTCGATGCCGGTATCATAGGCACCACAGCCGAGAACCTTGCTATCGCTATCAAGGAAGAAGAGCAGGAAGGCGTAGATCTTTATATGAACGCCGCCAAGGTGGCCGACGAAGAAGGTTTCCCCGAAATCGCCGAGCATTTCAGAGCTATCGCTACCGTGGAGAAACGTCACCACGATCGTTTCCAGCATTTCCTTGACCAGATCAATGCCGGTACGGTATGGAAACGCGATACTCCCGTTACATGGCAGTGCCTCGTGTGCGGTTATCAGTATGTAGGCACCGAGCCTCCTACAAAGTGCCCCGCTTGCGATCATCCTTATCAGCACTACATCGCGCTTGATTACGATATGATCTAATCTTTCTAATCCATTCGATATAATGAAGTCCGGCCCCGATGGCAACTGCGTCATCGGGGCCGGATTGAGTTATGAGTATACGGATTATTTCGGGAGCTTGAATACGGTGGAGATTTCTTGCATCTGTTCCTGACTCATACCGTCGGGCTTGAATCCCATTGAGAGGGCGTCGCGGTAGATGATTGCGCTCTTGGTGAGCGTGTCGATCATATCGAAAGCTTCCATCACGTCGGGACCCACGGCAAATACACCGTGCTTTTCCCACATTACTACGTCATAGTCATCGTCGATAGCCTTGATGGTAGCTTCGGCGAGGTCATTTGACGAGGGGAGCATGTAGGGAACGATACCGAGACCGCGGGGGCAGAATGCTTTAGTCTCGGGAATCATTGACCAGAGGATATTAGTAAGCACATCCTTCTTCAAGAACTCGGGATTGTGGCTCATGGCAACGAGTTCGATGGGGTGGGTGTGGACCGATGCCTTGTAGTTGCTGCCCTTGCCTATAAGGTAATTGTGAACGGCAAGGTGAGAGGGAAGTTCTGAAGTGGGTTTTACGAGATTGTCAGCGATGATTTCGTAGTGAGCGCAATCGTCAGTGATGCGGATAATCGAGCCGTTGTCCATAGGCCAGCGGGCGAGATCGCGCATACGGCGATTAGTACCCTTGCAATAGAAATATGTGCCCTTGAGGTGGGGAAGTGTCATGCCGATGGGAGTTACAGGTCCTATTGCGGGCATCTTGCGGATTTCGTCGTCGATATGCTCGGTGACGTTAACGGTGATATTTCCACCGTTGCGCTCGGCCCACCCCTTGGTCCAGAGGTAACCGGCTACTTCAGCCACGTCGTTGACCTGCTTGGCGAGGTCAGGGCGGTTATAAAGAATTGACATGATTATAGTTGTTAGAAGTTAGATTAACTGGGGAAGGAAGCATGAGATCACGAGAACTACGATACCGAGCACAAGCACGGCGATGGTCTGGCGTGAACATCCTTTCCATTCTTTAAGAATTATACCCCATACGTTGCTGAACACTACGTTGAGAGCCATGAGGATACAGAACGAGAGTGTCATGAGCGTGGGCGAAGATGTGAGGAAGCCCTTACCGAGCGCGAGCCCGAAGAACTGGCTGTACCAGAGCGCACCGGCGAGGAGGCAAAACAGAAGATTGTTGGCCATCACGTCGACCTTGAGATAGTCACCCCATGTGTGGTTGACACTGTTCTGGTAGAAGCAGTACACTGCATTGGTCACGAAACCGCCCACAGTCACGAGAAGCGTAGCGGGGAGGGTCTTGTACATATCGGGGGTAAGGTCTCCGAAATTGATGTCGGCGCCGAAAGTCAGTCCCACGTTGAAGCATCCGCTCATGAAACCTGCGAGCAGGGCAATAGCGATACCTTTGGGGAAATTGAAATCTTTCACGGCAGCTTTCTTATCTTCCTCGCTGAGAGAGCGAGCTTTCATCGAACCGGCGATACCGATGATCGCAATACCGATGAGAGTCACAACAACACCGGCGATTACCGAGAAGGTGAGTTGTGACAGAGGATCGTTTTCGGGGAAGAATACATTGAGCAACACAGGACCCATGATAGTGCCGAGGCCGGCGCATGTGCCTAAAGCTATCGACTGACCAAGAGCCACGCCGAGGTAGCGCATCGACAATCCAAACGTAAGACCGCCCACACCCCAGAGAGCACCGAAGATGAGCGTCATTACGATATTAAATGACTGGTCAGCCGTGAAAAGCTCACATAGAGAGTGTCCTGCCGGCACAGCCAGCAGGGCACCGAGAAGCGGAAGCAGGAGCCAGGCAAATACGCCTTGCACAATCCAGTAGCTTTCCCAGCTCCATTGACGGATCTTGTTGATGGGAACGTAGCAACTCGACTGGCAGAAAGCTCCTGCCGCAATAATCAGTAGACCGATTACTATATCCATTGATGGAAAACAGACGGATTAGTGAAATCAGCGCTTTGATGTTACGTCTTTTTCGTACTGCTCAACTTCAGCAATGTAAGCCTCGCCTACGGGTACATTGTTGCGCACGCAGAATTCATCGTATACAGCGTTCCAGGGGAGGTTCTTGGCCTCTTCGAGGAGGGCGAGACGCTGGAATTTCTTGTCGGAAAGTTCGTAGTCGCGCAGGGTGTTGATGGGTTCGAGAAGAGCGCGGAGCATACACTTCTGAGCGGCGCGGCTACCGATTACGTAAGCACCAATACGGTTGAGTGTACCGTCGAAGTAGTCGAGACCGTAGTGAACGCGGTTGAGAGCACCGGCGCGAACGATTTCGCTGAACAGATCCATAGTGGGGTCGTCCATGATGGTCACGTGGTCAGAGTCCCAACGGATGGGGCGAGATACGTGGAGCATGAGTTCGGGCACGAAGAGAAGCATGGCTGAAACCTTGTCGGCAACACTTTCGGTGGGGTGGAAGTGACCGGTATCGAGGGTGATCATCATGTTGTTCTTGGCAGCATAGGAGGTATAGAAGTCGTTGCTGCCCACGGTATAGCTTTCAAGACCGATACCGAATACCTTTGACTCAACGCAGTCTTTCATCCAGTCATAGCGGTGCTCAAAGATCTGGTCGAGAGAATCCTTGAGGAGCTCGCGATAGTAGTAGCGGTTTACGGTGATGTCCTTGCTGCCGTCGTGAACCCAAGTGTTCATGATACAGGGATCCTGCTGAGCTTCACCGATAGCCTGAGAAATGGCACGGCAACGCTTGGAGTGCTCGATCCAGAAATCACGGATGCCCTTGTCGGGGTTGGCAAGCGAGAGGTCGCCGCTCTTGGGGTGAGAGAATGAAGTGGAGTTGAAGTCGAGT
>CAYZFG010000038.1:0-22618 GCA_964477665.1 uncultured Staphylococcus sp. | reverse complement strand
AAAGCTGTCGAGCGTCTCGATGCTCTCGGTCTCGGTGGGCTCTATCATCAGCGACTCGTGGAAAAGGAGCGGGAAGTAGATGGTGGGCGCATGGAAACCATAGTCGAGCAATCGCTTGGCCACGTCAAGAGTGGTCACGCCGGTCGATTTGTCGATAAGTCCGTCAAACACAAATTCGTGCTTGCATACTCGGTCGATGGCAACTTTATAAAGATCTTTGAGCGAATGTTTTATATAGTTGGCATTGAGGGTGGCAAGCGGTCCGGCCATAGCCAAGGCCTCAGCTCCGAGCGAGAGGATATAAGCCAGAGCTTTGAGCTCCACGCTGAAGTTGCCGAGGAAGCATGAAATGCGGCCGAGCGATTCGGGGGCATCCCACTCGATATCATATTTTCCTTCACCATCCTTCACCACACGCGGGCACGGGAGGAACTTCTCAAGACCCTCGCGCACTCCCACGGGACCACTGCCGGGACCGCCGCCACCATGAGGGGTGGAGAATGTCTTGTGAAGGTTGATGTGCATCACATCAAAACCCATATCGCCGGGGCGTGCTACTCCCAAGAGTGGATTCAGGTTGGCGCCGTCGTAATACATCAGGGCGCCGCAATCGTGCACCATACGGGCAATTTCAGCTACAGCGGGCTCAAACGTGCCGGTAGTGTTGGGATTGGTCATCATCATTGCGGCCACGGTATCGTCGAGAAGCGGAGCGAGGGCTTCGAGGTCAACGGTACCGTCGGCCAGACTCTTCACTTCCACCACTTTAAGTCCGGCTACGGCTGCACTGGCGGGATTGGTGCCGTGAGCTGAATCAGGCACTATCACCTTAGTGCGCTTCATGTCGCCGCGGCTCTGATGATAGGCACGAATTACGAGCAGACCGGTCAACTCGCCCTGCGCGCCTGCGTAAGGATTGAGGGTAAACCGACTCATGCCGCCTATCTCACACAGCATCTTCCGGAGCGTGTCGTAGGCTTCGAGCGCGCCCTGCACCGTCGAGGCGGGTTGGAGCGGGTGAAGCGAGCCGAATACACGCGAGGCGGCTATCTCCTCGTTGATTTTGGGATTATATTTCATGGTGCACGACCCGAGGGGATAGAATCCCGTGTCGACACCGAAATTATTGGTAGATACGTTGGTATAATGGCGCGTGACGGTAAGCTCGTCGACCTGCGGCAGACGGGGAGCCGCATCGCGCATGAGGTCGGCAGGAAGCAACGAGAATGCATCGTCAACGCCGGGTGCCGGTATTCGGCAAGCCTTTCGGCCTTCCTTGGAAAGCTCAAATATCAGGGGTGAATATGCGGTGCGGTTCATGACTTGGAGGCTTTGGAAAATGATATAAATAAATCTACAAGGCTGTCGATCTGCGCCTTAGTACGCTTCTCGGTCACAGCCACAAGGAGTGTGGACGGTGATGTAGCCACTCCGGCAAGCACGCCGTGACCGGCTGCATAGTCCACAAATGCCTGCGCGTCAAACTCCACTTCAAATTCCGCCTCGTTTAGATACGGAGCTTGCGGATAGCGGAGCTTAGCCACACCCTCAGCTTCGAGTCGGGCGGCAAGGTAGTGGGCACCGTCGCAACCTGCGCGGTTCACATCCTTCAATCCCTCGCAGCCTACGGTGGAGAGGTAAATTGCTGCATAAAGAGCCATAAGTCCCTGATTAGAACAGATATTGCTCGTGGCCTTATCACGGCGGATATGCTGCTCGCGAGCCTGGAGAGTGAGGACAAACACGCGTCGGCCGCGGGCATCCTCGGTCGCGCCCACGATACGTCCGGGCAGCTTCCTCATCAGCGCCTTGGTACAGCACATGTAACCGAGGTACGGGCCTCCAAAACTCAGCGGCATACCGAGTGACTGAGCCTCTCCTGCAGCGATGTCGGCGCCCCATTCACCGGGATTCTTAATGACACCTAATGTGGAGGCGGGCGAAGATACTACCAGCAGAGCCTTGGCAGCGTGGCATTTATCAGCGACTCCGGTGAGGTCTTCAAGGATTCCGTGGCAGTTGGGCGTAGCCACTATCACACCGGCCACGTCACCGGCGGCAAGAAGTGAGTCGAGGGCTGCAAAGTCAGTCGCGCCGGCCTTCTCGGGCAAAGTGTCGATCTCTACCCCGTGGAAATGAGCGTAGGTATCAATAACCTTGCGATACGACGGCAGAAGGGTAGCCGACACAAGTACACGGTTGCGCTTTCGGGCGGCAGCCACAGTCATCATCATGGCCTCGGCCACGGCGGTAGTGCCGTCGTACATCGAGGCATTTGACACGGGCAGACCGGTAAGCTCGGCCATCATAGTCTGGTATTCAAATATATACTGGAGCGTACCTTGCGAAATCTCGGGCTGATAGGGAGTGTAGGCCGTCACAAACTCCGAGCGGGAAGCAAGCGCCGTCACCACTGCCGGCGTATAATGGTCATAAAAACCGGCCCCGGCAAAACATGTAAGTTGCGTGCACTTCTTCTCAAGAGATGCAAAATAATCCCTCACCTCCTGCTCGCTCATCTCAGCGGGGAGGTCGTAGGGGCGACGCAAGCGGAGCGCCTCGGGTATGTCGGCGTTCAGGTCATCGAGCGTCGACACTCCACAGCGGGCCAGCATCGTATCAATGTCGGCCTGCGTGTGGGGAAAATATCTGTGAATCATACGGCGGCGGGATTAATGCTTTTCAGCGTCGCACACAGCCTTGTAACCGGCCTCGTCGAGGAGGTTGTCGAGCTCGGCGGGATCGCTCATCTCCACCTTGATAATCCAGTTGGCCATAGCGTCGGCATTGACCAGACCGGGCTCGTCGGCAAGCGCTTCGTTAACTTCAACTACCGTACCGCTCACGGGCGAGATAAGGTCGCTGGCAGCCTTCACGCTCTCCACTGCGCCGAAGTCTTCACCGGCGGTGACTTCGTCGTCAACCTCGGGCATATCCACATACACTACATTGCCGAGCGCGTGCTGGGCATAGTCAGTGATACCTATGTAAGCTACATTGCCGTCAACGAGGGCATATTCGTGGGTGGGGGTGAAATATACTTTCTTCATGATTATGGGTATTTTAAGATTGGTTTCTAATTATTTCTTATAGCTTTTCTTGTAAAATTTCTTGGCGGTGACGGTAGCGGGGAAAGTCTTGCGGCGGATCTGCACCATCACTTTTGAATCCTTGGCGGCAAAGCGCGAGTCGATGAGCGCAGCGGCGATGCTGCCGTCGACCGAGATACCCTGATAGCCGGTTGTCACCTTTCCTATCACGTTTCCGTCCATGTCAAGCACATCATAACCATGGCGGGCGGGAGCGCGACCTTCGAGCATAAGACCCACGAGTTTGCGCGCCGGACCTTCGGCTTTCTGCTTGGCGATGGCGTCACGGCCTATGAATTCGGGCTTATCGAGCTTGCAAAACATTGATAATCCGGCCTCTACGGGAGTGATGTCGTCGGCAAGTTCGTCGCCGTAAAGCGGCAGACCCACCTCGAAGCGAAGCGTGTCGCGGCAACCGAGACCGCAGGGCACCGCAGCGCCCGACTCCATGAGCGCGTCCCAGTAACCGGGAATGGCTTCGACGGGAGCATAAAGCTCAAAACCATCCTCACCGGTATAACCGGTACGACTCACGAGGATATGCACGCCGTCGAGCAGCATCTCCTCAAAGGTGTAAAATTCAAGGTGCTCGCAGTTGATACCGAGCACTTCCTTCATCACCTTCTCAGCCTCGGGACCCTGTATGGCGAGTTCGCCCAACGCATCGGAAAGGTTGTCGATTTCCACGTCATACCCCTCGGCCTGCGATGTAATCCAAGCCATGTCCTTGTCGATATTAGAGGCATTGATTACGAGGAAAAAGTTGTTTTCGCCACGCTTGTACACGAGCAGGTCATCCACCACTCCACCCGTAGGATGAAGCATCATACCGTAGAAAACCTTGCCCACAGGGGCGCCGGCAATATCGTTGGTAAATATATGATTCACAAACTTTTCAGCATCGGGGCCCGATATATTTACCTCGCCCATGTGGGAGACGTCAAATACACCGCAAGCCGTGCGGACGGCATTGTGTTCGTCGATGATGCCGCTGTATTGTATCGGCATGTCAAAACCCGCAAACGGGCTCATCTGAGCTCCGGCGGCGACGTGACGGTCGTGAAGACAGGTCTTCTTGATTGTTTCCATGATATTCAGAATATTAGGTCAATAAATTGCTGAGTTGAAAGATTGGTCACGAGTGAGGAGAAGTCGGTATCGGCCAGCGCATCGGTCACCGCTTGGCGCGAGTATTCCTTACCGCGGAGAAGATTGCCGAGAGTCTCGTCAAGACCCGGAGCGGAGAAGAAATCGCCGGTAAGATTGACTGACGTGATTTTTCCGCGAGCCGTATCGACGGTGGCCGTGATTTCGCCCGTGCCGGGATAGCGCACGCTCTTCTTTAATGACCCTGCCGGGTTCTGCCCTTTAATCCACTCCGGTTTGTAATAGTCCTGCTCTAAAATGCGTATAGCTTCCTCGTCGGCCGTAGTAAGGCGGTAAGGCTCAGAGTCGGTAATAAATCGAGCCGCAAAGGCCTTGAAATCATCAAGCGAGAGGTCGGGACGATGTTCGCGCAGGGTGGTAATGCGGGATCTTACGGAGGAGATTCCCTTTGACTTCAGTTTGGCAGCCGATGGAGTGAGGGCTCCGGCCATCATCTCGCGATCGGTATCGTAGAGCATGGTACCGTGGACTATACTTCGGTCAGCGAGGTGGTAAAAAGCATTGCCCGAGATTTTGCGGTCACCCACCAGCACATCGTTGCGCTCCGATGCCGAAGCGTCAGTGCCGAGCTCGCGCAGCATATCGGCCACACGGCGGGTATAGTCGCGGAATGTATCGGCCACTACGCCCGAAGCGGTGATGTGGGAAAACATGATATTATTGCGGTCAGCATACACGGCACCACCTCCGCTCTTTCGGCGCACGATGTTGATACCATTTCGGCGGCAGAAGTCAGTATCAATCTCCGCCTCAAGCATCTGGTGGCGGCCGATAATCACCGTGGGCTCCACCTGCCACATGAAGAAGAAAGAATCGCCGGTGAAATTACGCGCGAAATATTCCTCCATTGCCAGATAGAAAGGCAACGGACGGCTGATGGTATCGTCGTAATCGATCAGTCGCATGGCGTAAAGATGTCGCGGTACAGGGTGATAGAAATATTAGCCCGCGGCACATCACAAAGTTAATAAAATCTTTTAATTCCGCCCGCTATATTGACCGAAAAATTTATTGACAATGGTAAATCCCTCAGCGGCGGAGGAGAATAAGCTCGTCGAGCTGCCGCTTGGGCACATGGTGCACGCCGTCGGGGGTGCGGTAATACTTAAAGTCAGCATCCTCGCTGCCGTCCATATCCTCGATTTTCACCTCTTCGGCGGGATAACCCATGGCAAGCACGTAGCGAGGCTTGTAGCGGGAGTCTATGCCAAGTACCTCGGCGAGTTTGGGGGCATTGAAAGACTTGATGATACAGCCGCCGAGCCCCAGGGTGTGCATCCCTAATGTGATAGCTTCGAGCTGCAATCCATCGTCACACAGGCAATCGTTACCATACTTGGTGTCAAGACATTGTACGAGATATGCGGCAGGGCGCTCTCCTTCCTCAGGGCCGTCCCATTCGGTAAAATAGCCTGCCCACTTCAGCAGCGGATATACTTTCGCTCGCTCATCAGCCGAGGTCACAAGCACATATTTCAGAGGCTGCGCATTGCGGCCCGACGGACAATAGCGGGTCAGCTCCACGAGCTTTTCCAAAGTGCCCGCGGCCACACTTTCACTTTCCCGAAACCGCCTCACCGTGCGGTCAGCGATCATTAATTGACGCAAAGCTTCAAATTCCATACTAATACGCACCCGGATTATCAGGACTCAGGATCGGCAATAATCTTTGTAGCACTTTTCCTGCCGGTGATGAAGACTGCTACGATACTCGCTAATGTTCCTCCACCGAGGATTCCGGCCACAGCATCGTGACCGAATAATGCTAAGACAACGGAGCCGACCAAAAATAAGACTGCGACAATGAGGGCGAAACATTGTCCTCTTTTTGACTCAGAAGCTGTATTATCTATGATCTTCTTTTCGCACTCCTCCTGACCCATTTCTCGATCAAATCGGCGCTCTTGCTCCTTTTCAGCCATTCGCATTATCCTTTCCGCAAAACCGGCTTGAATTTCCTCATAGCCTTTCAGCAGCTCAGGATGAGGGATAGGGCCTCGAAAAGATTCATGCTTCGCACAAGATGCCATGACCTGAAGCATTTCCTCTCTCTGCTCAGGATTGAGGGTCTCAAGAACTTCGGCTAAATCAGGAAGCGAAACTTCTTTCTTTTCGATTCTTTTATCTTTAGGATTCTCTGCCTCTTTGCGATGGAGTATTTCGTCTGACATAACCAATATTATTCAGTTAACGATTTTGTCGCCCACTCTAATTGTTTTCCTACACGATTCCAGTCACCCTCAAGAGCTAAAGCATCAGCGCAATAAGAAGGCATTACTGATCTTTTAAAGTGAGATAGGTAAACACTCTGCCCCTGTAACGACAATATGCTATCAGCTCCCGATATAAAGGAGTAACGGTATATCGCCTTAACGATACTTTTGCTATAGGTATTCTGTCTCATTATCGATCTTATTTGTTCTTTGGTTGTAAAACACTTAAATTCGACAAAAGGTTGATATATAGGTGGTTAAATTGATACAAATAAACGAAAACCGGTTACCCGACAGAGTCATGCGTGAATGTGGTTATAAGGTAACGCGACTCTAAGGTAATTTGGCTCAATAATACTTCTACTTATTGCAAAAGTACAATAAAATACTTATTAATGAAAGACCCTAAGTCAAGAATATCAGCTATACGTGTTAAAAATCCTAAACAAAACCGATCATCGAACTTTATTTTAGGTTATACGCCCGCCAATACTCACATGAAATTTTCTATTATGAATAATAAAGGCTATAGGAGTGGCGTTATATCTATGAATCAACTGATAAACTGTTCTGCCTATGAAGAAATGTTCTACTCGTTCTACATCTTCTGATTCTCAGGCTTCCCTATCGGCTTCGGCTACCGTAGATGAAATGGCTCGTCCGGGCAAGCTCGCCCTCGAAATCATCCGCCGCTTTGCCCGCAGCTACCGTTATGAGCCGCGATTGGCCACGTTAGGTTCGCTGAGCGTCAACTGAAAAACTTATTTTTTGCTTTCGGCATGGTGAATTATTTTCAGCCATGCCGATTTTTTTATACTTTTGCGGTGATGTGGCGAACTATCCTGATAATATTAATGTGGCTGGTGCCCTACGGTGCCGGCGCTGAATTCTTTTGCCGCAAGTATAATTTCGCTACCGGCGAAAGTGCGCTCGAAAATCATATCTCCAATGTGCAGCAGGATGGCTCGGGTTTCCTGTGGTTTGCTACTTGGAACGGCCTTGTGAGGTACGACGGCTATAATTTCCATGCATTTCAACCCATACTGAGCTCCGACGGTGAGATTTTCTCCAACCGTATCTATAATATACGCGTGGCATCGACGGGCGATATATGGTGTGTGTCATCTGACAATCTTCTGTTTCTCTTCTCGCGCCGCGACATGAAGTTTCTCAACTTCCACTCACTCATCCCCGAAATCAGCGACAAGAAAGTAAAGGTGATAACACCTCTGCGCAACGGCATCACCTGGATTACATTCCGCGACAACACCGCATTAAGGCTTGAGGACACATCGCCCGCAACTTCTTACCGCCTCTACGAGCCTACTGATACCGAACGCATCAACGGCATAGAGCTTACCGATAGCGGCGAGGAATGGCTGCTTTCTGATAAAAAAGCTTCCAATCTTTCGCGCGGCTATGACGTGGATGGTAATTTCAGCAATGTGTATTCGGTGGAAGGGCGAAACGCGCTTTTGGGCAACGACGGTACAATCCTCACCACCGCGCCCGACGGTTCCTATAAATCAACAACTTACCTTTACGGCAATAATAACTGCAAGGTCAACTACTCGCTCTATGTCGACGGGAAAATCGTGGTGGCAACAGATAAAGGCGTGAAAGGGTTTGACCCCGCCGACGGCTGTGTAATATATTACGGCGACATGCCCGCCTCATATCTTTTCCGAGATTCCCGCCAGAGAGTGTGGTGCTTGGGAGCTGAGCCGGGCGCCGGATTGATTACCGATACTTCAGAGGGGAGCATGAAGTGGCTACGGCTGCCGGGAGCGCCTTCGGGTATACCCGCTATGAAAAATCCGCGACTCATCTTCGAGCATACCGGAGGGGAAATCATTCTCCTGCCTACGGATGGTGTACTGTCCTTCTTCGATGAAGCAAGTGACGCGTTAAAAGAGTGTGAGTTTCTCGACGGTGACACCCGCAGCTCCACCTATGCTCCGGCCGGAATAAAGAAATATCTGGTGGATGATGATTCCAACCTGTGGGTGTTTCACGAAAAGGGTGCCGATTGCATCAATTTCCGCCGCAAGTATTTTGACCGTCATGAAAATGACAGCCGACAGGAAACGCGTGCCGTAGCTACCGACCGCCTCGGGCGCGTATGGACGGGTGACCGCGCTTGCCGTCTGCGCGTGACTGACAGCGATTTCAACACACTTTTCTACATAGGACCTGACGGACGACAGAGCCTCACCCCTATCAGTTTTTCAGCTCAACCTGTCTATGCGATAACCACCGCTCCCGATGGCTCGGCTTGGGTGGGGACAAAGGGTGACGGGCTGTATCACGTCGACCCGCAGTCACGCACCGCCCACAGATATTCCATCGCTTCAGGCAATCTCCCCACTGATACTATATATGATATACTATTGAGCGGCAACAGATTATGGCTCGGATCTTATGGTAACGGTATGATCACCGGAGAGCCCGACGGCGAGGGAAATTATCGCTTCAGTCACGTTGCCAATCAACCTCACGGAATGAAAATCCGCTCGATTTACGACGCGGGAGATGGACGCCTGATTCTCGGCACTGCCGACGGACTCGTGACTGCCGACGTGAGCGATCTCAAGCGGCCCCGCTTCTACGTCAACCGCTACCGCGCCGACGAGCACGGCCTGAAGGGCAACGATGTGATGAGTGTAGTGGGGTCAGGCGGTCAGGTATATGCGTGTGTGTTTGGCGCCGGCCTGAGCCGCATTGACTCCGATGAAATACTGAGCGATTCCCTCACGTTTACCAACTTCATCATCCCCTCATCGGCCAGCGCCGGTCAGATTAAGACAGCCGTGGCCTACGGCGACGGAATATGGGTGATTTCCGAGAAGTCCATCAACCGATTCTCCCCTGATACGGAGCTGTTTACACTGTATCCGGGTGAGTCGTTCATGGGCCAATACAGTTTGTCAGAGGCCACTCCGGCGATTGCCGGCGGCCATATAATCCTGGGTACCTCCGACGGCGTGACCCACTTTGACCCGTCGACAATGCAGGCTGACGCCGGCAACCGACATCATATCTCGGTCACCGGTATAAGGTATCAGAATGACATGGACATCCACCCGCTCAACGATATTGACACCTTGACCCTTACGGCTGACCGCCGCAGCTTCTCGCTCTACATATCGCCTATGAAATTCGGAGCCGAACACAATACCCGCTTCCGCTACCGCATAGAGGGCTACGACAACGGCTGGAATTATACCTCAGAATCGCATCCTGAGATTACTTACAATAATCTGCGCCCGGGCGACTTCATGCTTATTATCGAGAGTTCGGCTCCCGACGGCTCGTGGCAACTCGGATCAAGAGAAATACACATTTATGCCGATCCGCGTGTCACCGAGACGGCATGGTTCCACATACTTATAGTAGTACTGATCACCGCAGTAATCCTTTCCACAGCCTACGCCGCCATCTATTTCAAGCGCATGCGCAATGAGATTCAGAAGAAATATTCGCTCCTGATGACCGTAGATAATCTCAGCCGCAGTTATCAGGCACATCCCACTCCCGCCGAGGATGACGAGGAGGAGCGCCGACGCCGCTTTATAGAGCAGTCAGTCAACTATCTCAACGAGAATCTCGACAATCCCGAGCTCGTGGTGGAGGACCTCGCCCGCAATGCCGCCATGAGCCGCACTGCTTACTTCAACCGCATGAAGGAGATTACAGGCCTTTCGCCGGTGGATTTCATCAAGCAGATGCGCATAAAGCGCGCCATGTCGCTGCTCGATGAGGGCTCACTCACGATAGCCGACGTGGCTTATCGCGTGGGCTTCACTGACCCCAAATACTTCTCGCGCTGCTTCAAGGCCGAGATGGGCATGACTCCCACTCAATACGTCGAGAGCCGCAAATAAAAAAAATTGTCAAATCGACCATCGGTCAACCTGACAATTTTTTCATTCATTTTACTTACCCGTATAAGGCGGAGGAGTGGGATTTTTCTCAGCTTCCTCCTCGGGCGTGGGTGCGGGGAGCTCGGGCTGCGGCTCGACAACATCAGTCGACTCCACATCTATCACCTCGCCGCGGCGCTTGGCATCGCGCTCGGCCTGAAGGTCGAGGATTTCCTGAGTGCGAGACTTCCACTTGCGCGGACCGAATATCTTGATGAGGTCCTCAGCATACATCACCTCGCGGGTAAGGAGCGTTTCAGCAAGTTTGGCGTGACCGGCAGCCTGCTCTCGCAGTATTGCCTTGGCTCGCTCATATTGCTCGGCTATGATGCGCGACACTTCCTGGTCGATAATCTTGGCACGCTCGTCGCCGTAAGGCTTGGAGAAACCGTATTCTCGTCCGGTGGAATCGTAGTAGCTTACATTAGGTAGCTTGTCGCTCATACCGTAGTACACCACGATAGCGTAGGCGAGCTTGGTCACCTTCTCAAGGTCGTTGAGGGCGCCGGTCGACACGGTGCCGAGTATCAATTCCTCGGCAGCGCGACCGCCCAAGGTCATACACATCTGGTCGAGCAGAGCCTGCACGGGAGTAATCTGTCGCTCCTCAGGCATATACCATGCCGCGCCGAGAGCCATGCCGCGGGGCACGATTGAGACCTTGACCATCTCATTAGAATACTCAAGGAACCACGACACTGTAGCGTGGCCGGCTTCGTGGATAGCTATGGCTCGCTTCTCGTCGTCAGAGATAATCTTTGACGAGTGTTCGAGTCCGCAGATGATACGGTCGATAGCGGCATTGAAGCTGTCGCGGTCAACGGCCTTCTTATTGTTGCGGGCAGCGATAAGCGCAGCCTCGTTACATACGTTGGCAATATCGGCACCGGAGAAACCGGCAGTCTGGCGGGCCATGATGTCGATATCAATAGAGTCGTCGGTCTTGATATTGCGCAGGTGCACCTTGAAGACTTCCACACGGTCTTTCAGCTCGGGGAGGTCGACGGTAATCTGGCGGTCAAAACGTCCGGCACGCATGAGCGCCTTGTCGAGAATATCGGCTCGGTTGGTGGCGGCGAGGATGATGACGCCGGAGTTGGAGCCGAAGCCGTCCATCTCGGTAAGCAGCTGATTGAGAGTATTTTCACGCTCATCATTGGCACCCATATTGGGATTCTTGCCACGGGCGCGACCTACGGCGTCAATTTCGTCGATAAACACTATACAGGGGGCTTTCTCCTTGGCCTGACGGAAGAGGTCGCGCACGCGGGAGGCACCCACGCCCACAAACATTTCCACGAAGTCAGAACCCGACATGGAGAAGAACGGCACGTTGGCTTCACCGGCCACAGCCTTGGCAAGCAGCGTCTTACCTGTTCCGGGAGGGCCTACGAGGAGAGCTCCCTTGGGTATCTTGCCGCCAAGGTCAGTATATCGGGAGGGATTGCGGAGAAATTCCACGATTTCCTGAATCTCGGTCTTGGCCTCGGTGAGTCCGGCTACATCCTTGAAAGTCACGTTGGTACCCTCGCCCTTGTCGATAATCTGGGCTTTGGATTTACCCACGTTAAACACACCGCCGGCACCGCCTCCGTCGCGGCCTGACATGCGTCGCATCATGAAGAGCCAGAAGACCACGAGGAGCACTATGGGACCAAACGACCACAGGAGTGATGTGTAGTCAGCTGATTTTTCGTAATTTACTTCACCGTTAAACTTGCCCTCGGCTTTCCACTGGTCGATCGATTCCTGAAGCTTGTCGGCCGACGGAATATCGGTCATGATCGAGGCATTCATATTCTTTCCGGCCTCAAACTGCGGGTGGAAGACGACGTTGGCAAGCGAGTCGTTGAGAAACGCCTCGGCCTTATTGGTGTTGGTGAAAACCGTGATTTTCTTCACGCCGCCCGACGAAGCGAGTTCCTCAAACTTGGTGTAGCTCACCTCCTTGGTCATCGAATTATCGTCGAGATACAGCATCGTGACAAGAAATACCACGATTATCGCATAAGCCCAGTACATGCTGAACTTGATGCCGCCCTTCTTGGGAGAACCGGGCGAGGTGGGGGGGATAGGCATATATGATTTATTGGTTTAGGTCAGGTTAGGAATAAATTCAGTGTCAAAGCTCGTCGGGGAGACGGGTGATGGCAGCGTCGCTCCACAGCGATTCGAGGTCATAGCGCATACGGGTCTCGGGGAGGAACACGTGTACCATGATTTCGCCGTAGTCTATTACTATCCACGATGATGCGCCGTAGCCGTCGTAATTGTAAGGCTTCACGCGCGCCTCCTCAAGCAGATGCTCGCGCACATTGTCGGCCAGCGACGATACGTGCATGGTGGATGTGCCCGAGGCGATGACAAACTTGCGTGCCGGAGCCGAATCCACATCGTTGAGGTCGAGGATGGTAATGTCGCGCCCCTTGCGGTCGCGAAGTCCCTCGATGATCATTTCAAGAGTATCCTTTGTATCAGGTTGATTCATATACAGTAATAAAATATTCTTTTAATTAATGTGATGTAAGGTGCAAAATTACGAATAATTTGCGACATACCCTCGCCTCACCGCCATTTTAAACAATTTTCACGTCAAGATGGTTGAGCGCCGCGGGGATGGAAAGTGAGGATTGCGTCGCGGAGCGAGGCTCTATCTATGTGGAGATAAATCTGGGTGGTGGTGATTGACTCGTGGCCGAGCATCATCTGGATGGCACGTAGATTGGCTCCCCCTTCGAGCAGGTGGGTGGCAAAGGAGTGGCGGAGGGTGTGGGGGGAGATAGTCTTGGTGATACCGGCGGCATCAGCAAGCCGGCGCACCACGGTAAATATCATCTGCCGGGTGAGCTGACGGCCGCTGCGGTTGAGAAACAGGAAGTGGGCATGGGATGGCTCGGGGTCTATTTCATCCCTCACACTCAGCCATTCCCGGATTGCATCTATAGCCACGGGCGAGAGGGGTGCCAGGCGCTCCTTGTCGCCCTTTCCTCTTACTATCATATACCCGTCGTCGAGATACAGGCGGGGGATTTCCACGTTGACGAGTTCGCTCACGCGAAGTCCTGACCCGTATAGCGTCTCCATAATCGCGCGGTTGCGTATTCCCAACGTATCGCCGAGGTCGATGGCTGAAATCATGTCGTCAATCTCCTCAACGCTAAGCACTTCGGGCAGATGCAGACCCGTGCGCGGCGATTCGAGCAACGCCGAGGGATCAGCCTCGACAAACTCCTCGATGCTGAGAAACTTGAAGAATGCCCGCAGTCCGGCTATCATGCGAGCCTGAGAGCGCTCGGCGATACCCATTTCGCGAAGAGCTCCGATAAATTCGCGCAGCGTATCGAGTGTGACGTCAGTGACCGCAATGTTCTCCTCCTCAAGATAGTCAAGGAGTTTATCGACATCCATGAGATAGCTCGTCACGGAGTTTTCGGCCAGACCGCGTTCGAGTCTTATGTATCCTTCAAAAAGCTGCGTGAGCCGTTCACGCGACGGTAATGTGCGCATCAGTAAGAGATTTCAAAGTAGTGGCGGGGCAACTTCTCATTACAGATCACGATGCCGCTCACGGAGTTGGTGAACGATTGTCCTCTCTTCATCGACTCGTTGAGCGTGGACCAGAGCGGATTTTTCACCGAGGTAAAAAACACGGTCTTGCCTCCGTCGATAATCGACTGTGCTTCCTCAGGCGCGTCATCGGCAAGGATAAGAAACTCAGCCGCCTGAGCATCAGCAGTGACCTCGCAACTTTCGCTCCACGCTTCCACGATCTTCCTTACACCAGGCTTATCGTCAGGGGCGATATATACACGCGAGGGCGCAAACTGATTAAGAGTGCGAAACAGGGCACGGGCATCACGCCAGCGCATTTTACCGCAATGTTTCACCTCGGCTTCGAGCGAATCCCAGCAATAGAAAGGATAGCGGCAACCGAGCACCTGCGTGATAAAACCGTAGGCAAACGGGCTGTGCACACCGAAACCGCGCGTACGGCGGTAACGTATCACAGCGTCGCGTATCACTCTCAGCGGATTCATTGCTCAGTCTTTGCCGCCGGGCGGCGGAGCCACAGCACTAATGCGGCAGCGAGGGCAAGATAAATTATTATGATCGCTATGGTTGCCACAGTGTCGGTGGTACGGAGCGACGCGGGGTCAAATGTCATTACCACGGTGGAATTACCGGCCGGGAGCTTGATGGCGCGAAGCACATAGTTGACGCGGGCTATGTCGGCGGGCTCACCGTTGACCGTCGCTGTCCATCCCCAGGGGAAGTATACCTCTGAGAATACCGCAACGGCAGGGGCGGCAAGCCGGGCGTGGTAGGTCAGGCGATTGGGCGCGTAGGAGGTCTCATAGATAGTGTCGCCCTGAGCGGCAGGAGAAGCCCCGGCCAAAGCGTCGGCAAAACTCTTGTCGGCCACAGCCTCATGACGCAGGTCGAGCACCGACAGCGCTCCCATCTCATCGTCAGGATTATCCACATAGCGCACCTTGTCCACTATCCAGGCATTGCCCTGAGCCTCGGTATTGAGCAGGGGTTGGCCGTCCATTCCCACCACGTAGCGGGCATTGAGCATATTGAGCACATTCCAGTCGGCATCGTCCTCAGTGCCGTTGAGGAAGTGAGAGAGGTGGCGGTCGATAAGGTCCTGATAGCGGGTGAGCTTGGCTGCATGGTAGCCGCCTATAGCTTTATGGTAATATGAAGGAGCTGCCGAGTTGAAGCGCGGGATGTCCATCACTCGATAATTAGCGGTAGTGTCAGCAAGGATAAGGTCATCAGCTGCGGACTTGGCTATCACGGGTTTACCCGCCGAAGCGTAGGCGGGTATAAATGAGTCGTGAGAAAGGTAGCGCTTATTGACAAGGTAGAGGTCGCCGAGCACTATCACGCCCACTCCGCAAGCGGCCACCACCCACGAGATGCGGTCGCGGAGATAGAGATAAAGCAGTGCGCCGCCGAAAAGGAGTATGAAGAGGCTACGCATGGCATCGGCAGTCACGAGGCCCCCGCGAAGCTCCGTCACAGCCTGATAGATAGCCGGTGCTTCAAGGCTGAACTCACGCATCACACTTGCGCGGGGATAACCCTGAGCGATGAGCGCATCGGTGAGATAGCCGTCGATAAGGCGGTCGTTTTCAGAAATCAGGCTGCCAAACATACCCGGAAATATGAGCGCGAGCAGGCATATAAATGCGGGAATACCCAGGCACCACAGGGCCGGGCGGATATACTTCTTGCGGTCGTCGGCCGACGTGGTAAATATCTTCTGGAGGCCCATGGCGGCGAGAAGCGGCATGGTAAACTCGGCAATAACAAGTATGCTCTCCACCGTGCGGAATTTACCGTACATAGGCACGGCAGCGAGCATGATGTCGGTAAATATCATGGCATGACGTCCCCACGCGAGCACTATCGAGAAGATGGTGAGAATTACCAGCACCCACTTCAGCGGCCCGCGCACTATCACGGCTCCAAGCAGGAAGAAGGCGAAGATAAGAGCTCCCACATATACCGGACCGTTTGTTCCCTCGGGATCACCGAAATACTGGCTGAGATACTGCACATACTGCTTCTCGGCCTCACCCAGATCCTGAGCATCGTCAAGGTCAGTGAGCGAAGTGGCCACAAGTCGGCCCTGCTCGGGGCGCGCCGAAGCACCACCTTTTATATTTGGTATAAGCACCGAGAATGTCTCGGAGGGTTGATAGCTGTATTGAGTGATATAATCTTTATCAAGACCGGCGGAAGCCTCGGCGTCGGTACCGGGCTGAGTGAGCAGCGAATGACTACCGCGCATTGTCTCCTTGGAGTATTCGTAGGTATTATAGAGGCTCGGCAGGTTAGCGGCCACCGCCACTACAGCCGCTGCCACAAGCGATGCGGTTGCTGTACACCATCTGCGCAACTCCTTATCCTTCAATGCTTTTACAAGATAAGCAATGACAACACCGAGTATCACAAAGAGGAAATAATAGGTCATCTGCACATGATTCTGAGCAATCTGCATCATGGCAAAGAATGCCGTCAATGCGCTACCTGCGAGGTATCTGCCACGGTAGCAAAGGATTATACCGGCTATAGTGGGCGGGACGTAGGTAAGCGTGAGGAATTTCCATATATGGCCGGCACCTATTATAATAATAAAGTAGCTAGACAAGCCGTAGGCGATAGCTCCGGTGAGCGCCACCGGCCACCGCATCTTCATCACCCACATTAATATAAGGAATCCCACCATCATCATGGCCAGCAGATTGGCCGGGGAAGGCAAGCCTAATCCCATCACGGCGTTGACCCAACCGAAGAGGCGCATCGAGGGATACGACGGCGAGATCTGGAATGTGGGCATACCGGAGAAAAGCGAGTTGGTCCATCGGGTCACGTCGCCCGTGGCTTCATGGTAAGACGCGGCCTCCTGACCGTTGGCAAGTCCCTGCTGCATGTCGTGCTGGCTCAGGGTGTTTCCTTCAAAGGCATCGGGATAGAAAAATGCTCCTGCTACCACGAGGAGCACGGCGAGGCATCCTATAAACTGAAGCACTCTTTTAGAGAAGATATGCTCGCTTACGGTTTTCATTATCGACTGGCTCATAATCATTCGGCGGGACGGAGGTTGACGGGAAGTGTGGATTCATCATCGGCCTCGGCCGCCTTGGCCACGGTGTCGGTCTTGGCGGGAGCGGCGGGCTCCGAAGCGGCCCAGGCATAGTCGCTCAGTCGGGAGCGGTAGGCCGTGGCGAGGGAGTCAAAGTTATAGCGGCGGTCATTGCTGAGAGCCTTGCGCATATCTTTGGGGTTGATGCTCAGGGCTATGTCATATACATCCACATACTTGCGCATCGTCTCCATAGCCTTGCGGGTGCGGTGCTCGGCCATGTCGCTGTCGATCACGCCCACAAATGTTGCGAGCACATTTACGCTCTGAGCCGGCGTGAGGTCATCCACCATCAGCGCCATAGAGTCAGCCATCTGCGAGGCGTGGGCTATGTTGCCCGAGTTCATAGCGTCGGCAAGGTGATTGTCGTGAGTGGAGATAGTTGAGGCCACTTCCTCGGGCACGGCCTCGGCCTTGGGTTTACCGCCGCAGGCCACAGCGGTAAGTGTCACAGCGGCGATAGCGGCCGCATATATGGGATTTCGTTTCATGTATTCTTGACGGTTTATCATTTATAGTCCACGCGCGGGCGTGAAGACGTGCAAAGTTACTAATCTTTACCGACGTAAAAAGGTTGCTAAATGTTAAAATTGCGTGAATATTCATTCCTGTTACGGGCAAAAAAGAAGAAAATTAAGCCAAAATCGCGGAAAAACAGCATTTTTTACTAACTTTAATAGGATAAAAATTGCGAAATTGATTAAAAATTACTTACTTTGCACCGCAAAATAGAATTTTATTAATCTTACAAATTAAAACAACCATGTCAGAAATCGAATCTCGCGTTAAGGCTATTATCGCTGACAAACTCAGCCGTGATGAGAACGAAGTTACCAACGATGCAGAATTCACCAAGGATCTTGGTGCAGACAGCCTCGACACTGTAGAACTTATTATGGAATTTGAGAAGGAATTCGGCGTTAAGATTCCCGATGATCAGGCTGAAAACATCAAGACTGTTCAGAACGCCATCGACTACATCGTTGAAGCAACGAAGTAATCATCACCTCGTAAAAGAAATTTCCCGGCTCCTCCCCCAATATAGAGCGGGTGGAGCCTCTTTTTTATAGTAGGGTCTCAACCCCCTTCAACCCCCTCTCCCACCCCGCCGGCGATACAACCCACCTTGTAATCTGCTGAAACACTTCGCCGGCTCTTTACATCATAACCTAATAGACAATTATGGAATTAAAGCGAGTAGTAGTCACCGGTCTCGGTGCAATCACACCCCTTGGCAATGATGTCGACACCACTTGGGCTGCCGCTGTAGAAGGTAAGAGCGGTGCCGGTCCCATCACCCATTTCGACGCTTCGAAATTCAAAACTCAGTTTGCCTGCGAAGTGAAGGGCTATAACCCCAACGACCACTTCGACCGCAAGAAAGCCCGTCAGCTCGACCTTTATGCTCAGTATGCCCTCGTTGCCGCCCGTCAGGCCGTGGCCGACTCAGGCATCGAAAATGCTGAAAATCTTGATCGCAACCGCGTGGGCGTAATCGTTGCTGCCGGTATCGGCGGCCTCCACACTTTTGAGGAGGAAGCAGGTTATTACGCTAAGAATGAGGAGCGCGGCCCCATGTACAACCCCTTCTTCATCCCCAAGATGATCGCCGACATTGCTTCGGGTCATGTATCGATGGAGTATCAGTTCCACGGCCCCAACTACGGCGTGGTATCGGCTTGTGCATCATCCAACAACGCTATCATCGACGCCTTCAACCTCATACGTCTCGGTAAGGCCGACGCTATCGTCACCGGCGGTGCCGAAGCTGCTATCTTCCCCGCAGGTGTGGGCGGCTTCAACTCAATGCACGCTCTCTCTACCCGCAATGACTCTCCCGAGACCGCTTCACGCCCCTTCAGCGCTTCGCGCGACGGCTTCGTGATAGGTGAAGGTTCGGTAGTGCTCATCCTCGAAGAGCTTGAGCATGCCAAGGCCCGCGGCGCCAAGATCTATGCCGAGGTTGCCGGCGGCGGCATGAGTGCCGACGCTCACCACATCACCGCTACCCACCCCGAAGGTCTGGGTGCAATCCTGGCTATGAACAATGCCCTCGAAGATGCAGGCATGAAGCCCGAGGATATCGACTATATCAATGTACACGGCACCTCTACCCCCGTAGGTGACATCTCTGAAGTAAAGGCTATCGTGGAAGTATTCGGCGACCACGCCCACAAGCTCAACATTTCCTCTACCAAGTCAATGACCGGACACCTCCTGGGTGCTACCGGCGCTCTTGAGGCAATGTTCTCGATCCTTGCTATTCAGAACGGTGTTGTGCCTCCCACCATCAACCATGAGGAAGGCGACGAAGACGAGAAGATCGACTACTCGCTCAACTTCACCTTCAACAAGGCTCAGCACCGCGACGTGCGCGCTGCCCTGTCCAACTCATTCGGTTTCGGCGGCCACAACGCTACCGTAATCCTCAAGCGCTACGAGGAATAATCAAGCCTCAACGTTTATTTCATATATCCCTCCCCGCTCCGCCTCAATCAGGCGCAGCGGGGAGTTTGCTTTTCTAAGATTTAATTCCTAACTTTGCGAATAAATCCCTACAAATTCTTCCGATATGTTAATCATAGGCATAGCAGGCGGCACAGGCTCAGGCAAGACCACCGTCGTCAATAAGATCATCAACGCTCTCCCTCCCGGCGAGGTGGCCGTACTTCCCCAGGATTCCTATTACAAGGATTCAAGCCACGTGCCCGTAGAGGAGCGCAGCAAGATCAATTTTGACGAGCCGGCGGCCATCGAGTGGAGCCTGCTCGTGGAGCATATCAAGCAGTTGCGCAGCGGCAAGTCGATCGAGATGCCCACCTACAGCTATCTCACCTGCACCCGCCAGCCCGAGACTATCCACGTGCAGCCCCGCGAGGTGGTGATAGTGGAGGGTATCCTCGTGCTCACTGACCCCGTGCTCCGCAATATGATGGATGTAAAGGTATTTGTGGATGCTGATGCCGACGACCGCCTCATACGCGTAATCTCGCGCGACTGCGTCGAGCGCGGACGCACCCCCATAATGGTAATAAACCGCTATCAGGAGGTCCTCAAGCCCATGCACGAGATGTATATCGAGCCCTCGAAGCGCTATGCTGACCTCATCGTGCCTCAGGGCGGAAACAACATGGTGGCTATAAATCTGCTCACCGACTATATCGAAGCCCGATTGCGTAAATCTCACCTCAACCCATGATGAATACTCCCGAGAACAATATACCCGAATTTTCGGCTGACTCTATGGTGCTCCGCACTGACAATCTTGTCAAGAAATACAAGCAGCGCACCGTGGTCAATCATGTGTCGATCAACGTGAAGCAGGGCGAAATCGTGGGTCTGCTCGGCCCTAACGGCGCCGGAAAGACCACTACTTTCTACATGACCGTGGGCCTGATCACACCCAACGAAGGCCGCATATTTCTCAACGATCTCGACATCACGAAATACCCCGTATATCGCCGCGCCAAGCACGGCATCGGCTACCTTGCCCAGGAGGCGAGCGTGTTTCGCAAGCTTACGGTGGAGGACAATATCCGCGCAGTGCTCGAAATGAACGATACTTCCAAGGAGGAGCAGCGCGACCAGCTCGAAAGCCTCATCGCCGAGTTCCGCCTCCAGAAGGTGCGCCACAATCTCGGCGACCAGCTCTCGGGTGGCGAGCGACGCCGCACCGAGATAGCCCGATGTCTGGCTATCAACCCTAAGTTCATAATGCTCGACGAGCCTTTTGCCGGCGTTGACCCCATCGCCGTGGAGGATATTCAGTCGATAGTCTACAAGCTGAAAGAGAAAAACATAGGTATCCTCATCACTGACCATAACGCCCCGGAGACGCTGTCGATTACCGACCGCGCCTACCTGCTCTTTGAGGGTAAGATTCTGTTTCAGGGCACGTCGGAAGAGCTTGCCGAAAATCCCGTGGTGCGCGAGAAGTATCTCGGCCGTAGCTTCATATTCCACCGCAAGAAGTTTGAATGAAGCGCCTCATCGCCGCTATCCTTCTTCTGTTGCCGGTGTGGCTGTCATCAGCCGCGCTCGACATTGACTCGCTGCGAGCCGATGCCGACTCGCTGAAGATGAAGATAGTGCGCCGCGCTGATACCCGCTCTTCCACCCGATGGATTGGCCAACTGATTTCCAATAATTTTGACCTCAATGCCCCCGGTATCGACTACCCGCGGTTTCCGCGCGCGGTGGTGAAGATTTACAACTGGGCCAACGAGACGTTTAACTCTTACGACTCACTCTACGTGGTCGACGCTCCCGGCAACTGGAAGGCGACCGTCAACAGCAATAACCAGATCACCGCCTCCACGCTGTCTTTTCCCCACAGCGACTACGAAATCAACATGAGTTCGCGGCCTTACTCTGACCTTAGCGCTTCGCTGAGCTTCCTTTGTCTGAGCGTGAGCGCGTCGGTCAACCTCAACAAGCTCGTCGGCCGACCCGTCACTCGCCACTCCTTCAACTTCGACTTCACCACCTCCCGCATCTCGGGCAACATCTCCTCCACCTCATCATCGGGCGGGATGCGCATACTCCGCATAGGCGAGCACGATTTCGGGCTCCGCAATGCGTTGCCGTTTGAAAACATGTCGGATAAGTCGCTCACAGGCGAGATTTTCTACATATTCAATCATCGCCACTACTCCCGCGCCGCAGCCTACAGCTTCTCAAAATTTCAGCTCCGCAGTGCCGGCACTTGGGTGGCCGGACTATCATTTGCCCGCCAGTCAATCAGCATGGATTTCTCTTCGCTCGAAGATAAGTACCTTCAGACGCTCCCCGACGGCCGCACGAGCTACCGCTTCCAATATAACGATTACACCCTTCTCGGCGGGTATAGCTACAACCATGTCTTGCGCCCGCGTAGATGGATGTTCAACGTAGGTGCCCGCGTTTCCCTGGGCTACAAGCACGTATATGAAGGTGAGCGCGAAAGCCGCAAAAGCATGATTGCCAACGATTTTACAGCCGTAGGCGCACTCCTCTACAATCATCGCAACTTCTTCGCATCGGTTTCCGGCCGCTTCAATGGCTACCTCTACTACACCGCCCGCTTCACCAACTTCACCTCCTACATCCGCCTCACCGCCACCGCCGGAGTCAGGTTTTAGGTCATAAGTCATAGTTATAAGTTATAAGTTATAAGTTATAAGTTATGGAGCGGGGGTATGAAAATGGAAAATTTAAAATGGAAAATTAAAATTCTCGTGTAATTCTAAATTTTAAATTCTTCATTCTAAATTCTTTCCCCCCCCGCCGCCGCGACCACGGCGATGACCTGTAGGGACGTCGCTGTGCGACGTTTCGGACAAGAGCCGGAGGTAACTTATTGTGTGACAGGTTAATATCTTATTATACTTACTAGAAACGTCGCACAGCGACGTCCCTACACCTTACGCACCATCCATCGCAGAGCGAAGCAGCAAGCCGATTACGCCTTCGCCCCGCAACCACTGCGGATGAGGGCTGGAAGCCCGATGTCGTAATTAACCGCGGATGCAAGTCCGCGGAAGATGCAACCACTTGGGAATGAGCCCTGAAAGGGCGATGTTGTGTGGG
>CAYZFG010000037.1:0-23187 GCA_964477665.1 uncultured Staphylococcus sp. | reverse complement strand
CCGCGGAAGATGCAACCACTTGGGAATGAGCCCTGAAAGGGCGATGTTGTGTGGGTGGCTAACACAACATGGTTCCGTGCCTGAGATTACCTTTGCCTCCTACAGCCGATACAGCGACCCCCGCTCCATAACTTATCAATCTGACCTATGACTTACGAGAGGAGGTAGCAGAGGGAGTAGGCGAGCATGAGGAGGGCGGTGAGGCCGAGGAGGGGGTTGAGGGCGCGGCCTTGACGGGTGATGAGGGCGCGATAGAGAATGGTGTGGAGCACGAGATAGGCGATGGGTACAACCCACGTGGCGGGGGGAAGGGCGAGCCATACGCTTGAGGTGAGCACCACAGCGGCGTAGCCGTTGATGAGATAGAGGCGTGAGGCAAATTTCCGTCCGAATCTCACGGCGAGAGTGCGTTTACCCACGGCAAGGTCATCATCGGCATCGCGGTAGTTATTAACTATCAACACATTAGCACCCATTAACCCGATGCCTACCGACGAGAGGATGATTCCCGTAGTGATCGCGGGCATCATGAGCATACACGTGAGAGTCACAGGCACCACGCCGAAAAATACCACCACGGCAACCTCGCCCAGACCTATGCGAGATAGTGGCCACGGCCCCGCGCTGTAGGCCACAACTCCGAGCGCCGTGATCACTCCGGCCACATACATCCACCACCGGCCATACATCGCCACGAGCGTCACGCCCACCGCACAGGCCACGCCGAGGGTGAGAAACGTGGCCGCGAGCATGGCGCGGGGTGTGATGTCGCCTTCGGTCACACCTCGCCGCGGCCCCTCGCGACCCCGGCGGTCGAGACCGTCGCGGAAATCGTAATATTCATTGGCAAAGTTGGATGCTATCTGTGCGAGCAGGGCAAAGAGCAGACACAGCAGAGCCTGAGGCCAGGCGAAAAAGCCCGACTTCACGGTGATGCCCACGGCAAATATCACTCCGGCGAGCGACACCGGGAGGGTGCGTAGACGCATGGCTTCGATCCATGCCTTGAGGGTTTTCATATCAGTTTGTCGCTATTCATGTCGAGGCCGAAGCAGGAGTAGATAGCGCTGCGTATGCGTCGCGCCTCGGCCATATTGTTCTTTAAAATATTGAGAATGGCGCGGATGTAGTCGCGTTTATCGTCGCTGCGCAGGCCGCACGCCCTGGCCACATGGCTCTCCGACAGCATCGACTTGCGATTGTAGACGCGGAGTATCGAGGCATAGTCTTCGCGCTGCACGTAGCGGCGAAACTCGCGGCAAATTTCCTCATACATCCCGCGCGGGTTGATAGCCTGAGCCAGATCAGAAATGTGCTCTTCGAGCATGTTGATATTGGCAAAGCGGCCGTCGATGCGGTGCTCCACGGTTTTCTTCACGCGGTGGCGGGTGTGCTGAAGAGCCTGCTGCTTCAGGTCGCCCTCAAAGAGCTTTATGATGCGGCGGCTGACGGTGCGGAAAGCCTCATCCTCATTGCGGCGGAAATGGGCGGCGACGGCTCTCACCACCTCTTCGAGCATGAAGATATTTTCAATCTCGGCCACCGAGGGCACAAACACGCGACGTCCGCGAAGATAACTTACCTCCTCCACGCTGCGGCGGTCGCGATCAACGATTCCCACGGCTTCGAGGTTGTGCAGCCCCTTGATGGAATTAAATGTGCGCGTAGCCTCGATGACGCGGTCACAACTGCCCAACGATTTCACCGTGAAGCGGTCAAAAATCATCGGATAAAGCTTTGCGTCAATGGAGTTTACGCCGTCGCCCTCGATGAACATCACCGGCTTGCGGGCGCCGAGTATCGCCATCATCATTTCCTCGGAAATGGCCTCGGTGCCCTTCAGTTCCTCATAGTCCCACGAATCACTCTCAGGCTGAAAACCCTTGACCCACACTATTATGCTCTCGCCGCGCGTGGTGGCGAAATTGATGTCGTGGGTCACGTAGACAAATGTGCAGTCGGGCCTGAGCTGCTCCACCTTATCCCACACCTGCTGCATGGTCGACGGATGAAGAAACGACTCGGGCGACTCCACAATCACCACCCCGCCCTTGGGAGCATAAAGCGCCGCTCCGATGTAATACATCACTGCGCTCTCGCCCGTGGAGAGTTGGGTGGAGGAATAAATATCGTCACTCCCGGCCTGACCTATAAGCAGTTTGCCCCGCTCTACGAGGATGCGGTTGTCAGGGAATATTTCGGTCCAGACTGAGATGAGTGTTTCGAGTTTGGTGCGACGATGCTTACTGTCATGAGTGATATATTTCTGAGTCAGAAATCCGGTCACCTCCTCATTGAGCATCATGGCGATGATGCGCTCCAGTTCCCCCTTGATGTCCTGCCGGATGATACCCGACGAGGCCACCATGGCTTTATACTGCGAGTCGACCGAGGTGGGCGACGCGTCGTCGCTCTCGCGGTCGTAGGCGGCCTTCAGAGCCGACATGCGGAAAGCCCTATCGCCAAGCATTGCGCCGAGCCGACGGGCAAAACGGGTTTTACCCGCACCGTTGGCACCTATGATTACAATCTGGCGGTAACGGTCAGTATCAATATCGAGCGGTTTCCCCGCGACACGTTTTGGGAGAGGGAGCATAAGTCAGAAGTCAGAGTTATAAGTTATAAAGTGGAGAGCGGAGAGGGTGAATCGTGAATCATGAATCATGAATCGTGAATCATAAATCATAAATCATGAATCATGAATCATAAATCATGCATCACTTAAGGAGCGAGAATTTCACGCGGGTATTCTTGATCTTGAGGGGGGCGATGCGGGCAAGAACTTCAGCGGCCTTGTCGCGTGGGATGGCCACGAGAGCCGAGTGGTCGCGCACGCTTATGCGGCCTATCTCCTTGGGATCAAGACCGCCCTGCGCCACAAGGAAGCCCACGATGTCGCCGCGCGAGATTTTCTCTTTCTTTCCGGCATTGATATATAAAGTAGCGTTGCGCGAGGTGATGGGATTCTTTGACGGTGCCGCGGGATAGATTTCCTTGTCCCACTCCACGAAGTCGGGCATCGTGTCATCGTCGGTTGCAAGGATATACACAAGTCCGTCGGCATCCTGGCGGCCGGTTCGGCCATTACGGTGAGTCCACGTTGCTTCGTTGACGGGAAGGTGATAATGTATCACCGAGCCGAGCACGGGTATGTCGATACCGCGGGCGGCAAGATCGGTCGACACGAGGATGGGCGTTGTACCGTTGGCGAGCATTTCCAGGGCATTCTCGCGCTCATTCTGCTGAAGGCCGCCATGATACAGCCCCACCGGAAGCCCCTCGCGACGCAACCGCTCGTAGACTCGCTCGGCGCTCTCGCGATGGTTCACGAATACAATTCCCGTAGTGTCATCCATGCCGCGGAGCAGCTCCACGAGAGTATCGAGCTTGTCGCGCGACGGACTTACCACGCGAAATTTCATCACGTTGCCGCTCTTCTCCTTCCCCTCCACCTCAATATCGGTGCGCTTCAGGCGAGGGAAATAGTCGGGAAGCTCTGCCATGGGAGTGGCAGAGGTGAGGATATAGAGTCGGGCACGGGTCATCTTCTTGACAAGGCGTTTCATCTCGTCGGCAAAGCCCAGTTCGAGCGACTTGTCATACTCATCGAGCACCACCGTCACCACATCGGCTAAAGACACATTGCCGCGCTTCACGTGGTCGAGCAATCGGCCCGGGGTGGCAATAATAATATCGGGGGTCACGGAGAGCGACTTTACCTCATCGTCCACCGAGTGGCCGCCGTAGAGCGCCAGCACACGGAAATCAGTGGCCACGGGGCGCATCACCTCCACGATCTGGAGCACCAGTTCGCGCGACGGTGCTATCACCACGCCGCGGGTGCGACCGTCGGGCGTGCCCAAGCTGCGTATAAACGGGATTGAAAATGCTATCGTCTTGCCCGAGCCAGTAGGAGCCGCGAGCGTCACCACTCCGGCGGTATCGAGGGCAGCCATGCGCTTCTGCATGTCGTTGAGCTCGGCTATCCCGAGCCGCTGCCGTATATTTTGAATTATTTCCTGATTTTTCATAATACAAATATAACACATTTTCAGGAAAAAATGCTTAAATTTGCGTCACTATGAACTATTTTTTTTCAGCAGGCGAGGCCTCGGGCGACCTCCACGCGGCGCAGGTCATAGCCGCTCTGCGCAAGCTCGACCCTGAGGCACGATTCACATTTCTCGGCGGCGACCTGATGGCTGAGGCCGCGGGCTGCCCCCCGCTCATCCATTACCGCGACATGGCTTTTATGGGATTTACGGAGGTGGCCAAGCATCTGCCCGAGATATTCCGCAACATGCGCGTGGCCCGGCAGGCTATCGACCGGGAGCGGCCCGATGTGGTGGTACTCGTGGACTATCCCGGCTTCAATCTCAAACTCGCCGACTATGCCCGCTCGCTCGGGCTGAAAACCGTATATTACATCGCGCCCAAGGTGTGGGCATGGAAGGAATATCGCGTCAAGCAGCTCGCTAAGGTCACTGACCGGCTGCTGTCGATTCTGCCTTTTGAGAAGGAATGGTTCAGCAAGCGCGGATTGAATGTGGATTACGTAGGCAATCCGTCGGTCGAGGAGATGGATCGCGCCCTGGCCTCGATGGAGAGTGCTGACGATTTCCGCCGCCGTCACGGCCTCGACACGCGCCCCATACTCGCGCTCGTGCCCGGTAGCCGCAAGGGTGAGATAGCAGCCAATCTCCCGGTGATGGACGCCGTGGCCCGTCGTCATCCCGAGCTTCAGGCCGTAGTGGCCGGAGCTCCCGGCATCGACCCTGAAATATACAGGAAATATACTTCGCTTCCCGTGATAGGAGGCACCACACTCAGCCTCATGGCGCAGGCTGCGGTGGCTCTCGTCACCTCAGGAACGGCCTCGCTCGAATGTGCGCTTGCCGGCACCCCACAGGTGGTGTGCTACCGCTCCGTGGGCTGGAAATGGGCTCACGACCTCTTCACCCACATTCTCAAGATTCCCTACGTCTCCCTCCCCAACCTCATAGCCGGACCGGTCGACGCCGAAGCCCGACGCCGCGAAAACGCCAAGCGCACCCAGCCGCGCGGGTATATCATCCCGGAGCTCCTCGTGCACCACTGCAACCCCGCCGAAGTCGATGCCGCCCTCACGGCCATCCTCCCCGGCACCCCCGGAGCCGACGCCCAGCGCCGCGGCTACGCTGAAATGCGCCGCCGCCTCGCCACCGGCCAAAGCGCCGCCCACCTCGCCGCCACCGCCATCCTCGATACCGCACTTGAAGCTAATCCCAATAAATAATGTAAGAATTATGAAAGAATTTATAGGTGAAATAAAGCAGATTATAGATAAATCCCGAGCCAACGCCGTTCGTTCGGTTGACTTCTGCCGCGTGCAGATGTATTGGGAAATAGGACGACGCATTGTCGAAGAAGAGCAAGGCGGCAATGCCCGCGCTGAATATGCCTCAAAACTTTTACAGAATCTCGCTCATGAGTTAGAGCCTGAATATGGTTCGGGTTTTAAGAAACGTCAACTCGAACGCGCTCGACAATTTTACATTGAATATCCAATTGCGTCCGCACTGCGGTCGCAATTCAACTGGACTCAGTATCGCACTCTTATTCAGATAGATGACAAAGACAAACGCGAATATTACGAACTTGAAGCTGCCAATAATAATTGGACTGCGCGCGAATTGGAGCGTCAGGCAGAGCAACGATGTAACTCATTATAATTATGCAGGTTACACATTATTTATCGCCGTATTCTTCGTAAACGAAGCGGCAAGCCGATTATGCCGCCGGACGCTCCATGAAGCGTCCCTACAGGACTGAAAAATTTATTTATCTTTTACATTCATACCGGATTATGAACGCAGTGCGTTCACAATCTAACTAAAACCGATATAACCCCCTATGGCTACAAGCACTCAGCAAAAACAAGAGCTCTTCAAAGCAATCTGGGCCACCGCCGAGGATCTGCGCAACTCCGTGGATGGCTGGGATTTCAAGTCCTACGTGCTCGGCATACTCTTCTACCGATTTATCTCCGAGAATATCACCACATATATCAATAAGATGCAGCGCGAGGCCGGCGACCCTCACTTTGACTACGCCTCGTTCCCCGACGAAGATGCCATCGCTGCCAAGGATGACCTCGTGCGCGAAAAGGGATTTTTCATCCTCCCCTCCCAGCTTTTCAGCAACGTGAGCAAACGTGCCAAGTCCGACCCTAATCTCAATGTGACTCTCTCGGAAATTTTCAAGGCGATTGAAGCATCGGCCATCGGCACCGAAAGCGAGGATGACCTCAAAGGTCTGTTTGCCGACATCGACGTCAACTCCAATAAGCTCGGGGGAACCGTGGAGAAGCGCAACGAGCAGCTCACCAAGATCCTCACAAATATAGGCCGCATCGACCTCAAGGGCGAGTATGAAGATAATCAGATCGACCTCTTCGGCGACGCCTACGAATTTCTCATGGCCATGTATGCCTCCAATGCCGGCAAGAGCGGCGGCGAGTACTACACCCCTCAGGAAGTGAGCGAACTGCTTGCCCGCATCGTGAGCCACAATCGCCGCTGGGTCAATAAGGTATATGACCCGGCATGCGGCTCGGGCTCGCTGCTGCTGAAGTTTGCCAAGATTCTCGGTGCCGACAATGTCAAGCAAGGTTTCTTCGGCCAAGAGCTCAATATTACCACCTACAATCTGTGTCGCATCAACATGTTTCTCCACAATGTCAACTATAATAAATTTGACATCCACAACGGCGATACCCTGCTCGAACCCTATCACTGGGACGACGAGCCATTTGATGCCATCGTCAGCAATCCCCCCTACTCCACCAAGTGGGTAGGCGACGACAATCCCCTGCTTATCAACGATCCCCGCTTCGCGCCCGCCGGAGTGCTCGCCCCCAAGAGCAAGAGCGACCTGGCCTTTACCATGCACATCCTCTCGTGGCTCTCTACCGAGGGCACGGCGGCCATCGTAGAGTTTCCCGGAGTGCTTTACCGCGGCGGCAAGGAGCAAAAGATACGTCAGTATCTCATTGACAATAACTATGTGGACACTGTAATACAGCTGCCGCCCAACCTGTTTTTCGGCGTCACGATAGCCACGTGTATTATCGTACTTAAGAAATCTAAGAAGGAGAATAAGACCCTCTTTATCGACGCTTCTAATCTTTTTGTGCACGAGGGCAACAAAAATAAGCTCTCACCCGAGAATATCGATGCGATAGTGGCCGAGTATGCTGACCGCAAGGTGATACCCCACTTCTCGGCACTCATTGACAATCAGAAGATTGCAGAAAATGGCTACAATCTCTCCGTGAGCTCTTACGTGGAAGCTGAGGACACCCGACCGCAGACCGATATACGCGAACTCAATGCCCGTATAGCCCGCATCGTTGAGCATGAAAACCGTCTCCGAGCCGAAATCGATGCCATAATCCGTGAACTTGAAGCCGACGCAGTATGAGTGGCAGTAAGAGTATATATCATCCTGTAGGGACGCTCCATGGAGCGTCCGGCAGAGCAATGTGGTAACTTATTGTTATGCTTTTGGTTACGCAAAGGTCATCGCCGTTGTCGCCGCCGTTGTCACCGCCGGACGCTCCATGGAGCGTCCCTACAGGACTGAAAATCAAAAATTTATCTCAAAATCATGCGCGCTAAATCAATAAAGAAGGAATGTAATGAGTAAGCTTAAAGAACTAATCGACCGCCTCTGCCCGGAGGGGGTACCATATAAGTCATTAGAAGAACTCGGCTCCTTTTACGGAGGTCTAACAGGTAAATCTAAAGAAGACTTCAAGAATGGTAATGCTAAGTTTGTTACATATATGAATATATACTCTAACCCATCATTGAATCTCGACATCAATGAGAGAGTAAGTGTAGGAAAGAATGAGAAACAGAATAGAATTCAAAAAGGTGACATTCTCTTTACAGGATCATCAGAAACCCCTAACGAATGTGGATTTACTTCTGTTGTAACTAAAGATGTAAATGAAGATATTTATCTTAACTCATTTTGTTTTGGTTTTAGACTTTATAATCCTGAAATATATAATTCTGACTTCCTTAAACACTTGCTTCGTTCAGCTGAAACAAGACTCCATATTTCTAAAACTGCAAGTGGAGTTACGCGCTTCAATGTATCAAAGGCTCGTCTCGCTAAAGTTACTATCCCCGTCCCTCCTATCGAGGTTCAGGAGGAGATAGTGAGAATACTCGACACATATAGCGCTTACGCAGCGGAGCTGCAAGCGGAGCTGCAAGCGCGCAAAGAACAATACGAGTATTATCGTAATCTCTTGCTCACATTCAATCCCTCCGCCTGCGGCTACGGGACCGATGGTGAGCAAGAGATAAATAATGTAACTACCTGGGGGGGGCATAGTTACGCGATTATTTGGAAAACTTTGGACGAGATATTTGAGATGCGTAACGGTTATACACCTTCAAAAAACAATCCGGCTTTTTGGGAAGGCGGTGTAATCCCATGGTTCAGGATGGAAGATATAAGGGAAAACGGTCGGATCCTTTCCGATTCCATTCAACATATCACCCCTGAAGCGGTAAAAGGAAAAGGCCTTTTTGAAGCAAATTCCTTTATTCTTGCCACAACCGCAACCATAGGCGAGCACGCTCTCATAATTGCTGATTCGCTTGCGAATCAGCAATTTACGAACCTAAAGGTTCGTAAATCGCTGTGCGATAAATTTTTGACGAAATTTTTGTACTATTATATGTTCATAGTCGACGAATTTTGCAAGAACAATACTAATGTATCGGGATTTGCTTCGGTAGATATGGGGAAACTTAAAAGAATGCCCATCCCCATCCCGCCACTTGAATTACAAGAGAAAATCGTATCAATCCTTGACCGCTTTGAGACGCTTGTAAATGACCTCACCCGAGGACTGCCCGCCGAGATAGCAGCCGTCAAGGAGCAATATGAATATTATCGCAACCGACTTCTGACATTCAAATCGCTAACGTAGTAGGGACGTCGCTGTGCGACGTTTCGGAGAGGAACAAAATGCTATTTTTTTATCATACAGAAAGTTACCATCGGCTCTTCCCGGAAACGTCGCACAGCGACGTCCCTACGCCCAATACAAAACACACCCCCTACAAAACTATCGCACAGCGAAGTCCCTACGACAACTTATAAAAAAACTTCTTTTTATTTTGACCCCATAAAACATGATTGAGCAGTATCAATTGGTATCAGAGAATCCTGAATCTACGGTAGCGGCCGAGTTTGAGCCGGGCTACTACAGTTCGGCACAGTATCAGAGCGAGGCCGAGATGGAGCGCGATTTCATCAACCGCCTCACCCGTCAGGCCTACGAGTACCTGCCCATAAAGACTGAGAAAGAGCTGACTGACAATCTCAGGCTACAGATAGAGCGGCTGAACGGCCTGAAATTTGACGACGCGGAGTGGCTCGACTTCTTCAATCAATATATAGGCAATCCCAACATGGGTATCGTGGAGAAGACCCGTACCATTCAGGAGGATAATGTCAAGGCCTGGAAGCGCCCTGACGGGTCGCTGGTCAACATCTCGCTCATCGACAAGACCAATATTCACAACAATTCCCTTCAGGTCATCAATCAGTATGAGCCCGAAGGGGGCGCCTACAGCAATCGCTACGATGTGACGATACTGGTCAACGGTCTGCCGCTGGTACATGTGGAATTGAAGAAGCGCGGTGTAAGCATCAAGGACGCGTTTAATCAGATAGACCGCTACAACCGCGACTCGTTTTGGGCGGGGAGCGGCCTATATGAGTTCGTGCAGATTTTCGTGATCTCCAATGGCACGCTCACCAAGTATTACAGCAACACCACCCGCGACGCCGTAAGCCGCGCCAATCAGAAGCAAGGTAAAGGCGCGGGCAAGAAGCAGACGTCCAATTCATTTGAGTTCACCTCCTTCTGGGCTACAAAAAGCAATACTCCTATATACGATCTTGCCGATTTCACGCAGACTTTTCTGAGCAAGCACACTCTGCTCAACGTATTGACGAAATACTGCGTGTTTACGTCAGAGAACCTGCTACTGGTAATGCGCCCCTATCAGATAGCCGCCACCGAGGAGATATTGCTGCGGATCATGACCTCGACCAACGCCAAGACATGGGGCACGCGTGAGGCGGGCGGATACGTGTGGCACACAACAGGCTCGGGCAAGACACTCACTTCATTCAAGACCGCCCGCCTGGCATCGCGCATGAGCGAGATTGACAAGGTGCTTTTCGTGGTGGACCGCAAGGATCTCGATTATCAGACCATGAAGGAGTATGACCGCTTCGAGAAAGGAGCCGCCAACTCCAACGGCTCCACCGCCATACTCACCCGGCAGCTCGACGACCCTTCGGCCCGCATCATCATCACCACGATACAGAAGCTGTCAAATTTCATAGCCCGCAATCCTCACCATAAGGTATATAATCAGCACACGGTGATGATATTTGACGAGTGTCACCGCTCGCAATTCGGCGACATGCACCGGGCTATCGTCAAGAAGTTTAAGCGCTACCATCTCTTTGGCTTCACGGGCACACCCATTTTCCCCGACAATGCCGGGTCGATCCGAAATGTGGAGTTCACCACTACCGAGGGCACTTTCGGCAAGCAACTCCACAGCTATACTATAGTTGATGCCATCCGTGACCAAAATGTGCTCCCCTTCAAGGTGGACTATATCCGCACCATGCGCGAGGAGGCCGAGATACTTGACGAGAAGGTAAGCAACATTGACCGCGAGCGGGCACTGATGGCGCCGGAGCGCATAGAGCTCGTGTCGAAATACAT
Organism: uncultured Staphylococcus sp.; assembly: GCA_964477665.1. GTDB lineage: Bacteria > Bacteroidota > Bacteroidia > Bacteroidales > Muribaculaceae > Duncaniella. The sequence goes on along the minus strand of CAYZFG010000037.1, from coordinate 12,377 downwards.
CATGGATCACTTTGCGCAGAAGACACGTCGCGACTCGCGCAGCTACGACTTCTCGCGCCTTACAAATATCGTGGACGTGGCCGGAGCGCGTGACCGCAACGAGGTCAAGGAGGTGAAAGAGAAGACCCGCCTCACCGGTTTCAATTCTATATTTGCCGTGGCCTCGATACCGTTTGTAAAACTGTATTACACCGAGCTGCAACGACAAAACGCTCTCCTTCCGCCCGACAAGCGGCTGAAGATCGCGACCATCTTCAGCTACGCGCCCAATGCCGACATTGACGAAGAATCGCCCGAAGATACCGAAGGTCTTGACAGCTCAAGCCGCGACTTCCTCGAAGGCTGCATCAAGGATTACAACTCGATGTTTGGCACAAGCTACGACACCTCGGCCGAAAAATTTCAGAATTACTATAAAGACCTGTCGCTCCGGATGAAGAATCGCGAGGTGGATCTGCTCATCGTAGTCAACATGTTTCTCACCGGCTTCGATGCGACTACGCTCAACACTCTGTGGGTGGATAAAAACCTGCGATATCACGGACTGCTTCAGGCTTACTCACGCACCAACCGTATACTCAATTCGATCAAAGACCACGGCAACATCGTGTGCTTCCGCAATCTGGAGCGCGCCACCAACGACTGCCTGCAACTCTTCGGTAACAAGGATGCATCAGGACTCATAATCCTGAAGACTTTCACCGATTATTTCCTCGGTTACGACGACGAAGAGGGCAAGCATCATCCCGGGTGGAAAGAGCTGATAGAAGAGCTGATGGCGAAGTATCCCCTCGACAGCGTAATACTTGGAGAGACGGCTGAAAGGGATTTCATAAAACTCTTCGGCACGATTCTCCGCGCTTACAATCTGCTGATGACTTTCGACGAATTTGCCTCCAATAAGATTATTTCCGATGATGATTTCGTGGATTACCGCGGATTTTACAACTTGCTACACGATAAATATCGCCCCAAGAAAGGCGCGCTGACCAATATCAATGACGACCTGGTATTTGAGATGGAACTGATGAAGTCAATTGAGATTAACATTGACTATATTTTGTTTCTTATAGGTCAACTCGATGGTGACAGCGGGCATGACCGCGAAATCACGATCAAGGTAATGAAATCGGTAGAGGCTTCGCCTGACTTGCGCAACAAGAAAGACCTTATCGAGGACTTCATCGCCATGCACACTCCCGGAAATGATGTGCATGACCGGTGGCAGGAATTTGTGCGCTTGAGTCAGCAGGAGCAGATTGAGAAGATTATCACAGAGGAAAATCTCCGCCGCGAGAAGACTCTTGACTTCATGGCGCAATCATTCCGCGAAGGGGGCGTCAAGGAAAGCGGTACATCTATTGCTGAGATTCTCCCTCCCATGGGACTCTTCGGCGGAGCAGGCGCACGCCGTGCCGAAAAAAAGAAATCGGTTATCGCCAAGCTCAAAGAATTCTTTGACCGCTTCTATGACATCTCCGGCTCAGAATTTTATCGACCTGAATAAACTAAACTAAAACTATATACTATGGGTTTCTGGAGATTTCTGCGCGATGCGCTTTTGATGGACTTGTTTTTTAGTACCCGATACAAGGGAAAGGAAAAGCCGCGCAAGACCACTAATAATTATTATACCGATGTGAACGATTGCGAGTGTGAAAATCATTCGCACTACAATGACCAATATTTCCCCCACCCGAGCTACGACGACGAGCCCGAAGAGAGCCACGGTTATAGTTCATCCCACCATTATCATTCTTCCCGCGACTATGATTACGATGAATATGACCACGATTATTACGGAGAGCGCGGAGGCGGCTACGAGGGTCACTATGGCGGTGACTTTGGTGGCGGCTGGGACGATGATTTTTGATAGAAATTGACACGCCCGCCACTCTCCACCTTATAACTTATAACTCTGACCTTTGACCTACAACAAATAAAGTGGTGTGGGGGTGGTGCGGGGAAGGGCGACGAGACTGAGAGGGGTTTCGTCAAGAGGATTGAGGCCGTCGCCTATTGAGGTGACGCCTATCGCAGCCAGAGCTGCCGTCATGGTCTCAAGGGCGCGCTCGGGTGTATTGTTTTCGTGACTGAGGTGGCAGAGGAAAATGTGACGTAGTTTGGCTGTATAGATTCCGGCCACAAATTCGGCTGTAACCTGATTGTCGAGGTGGCCGGTCTCTGACATGATACGTGACTTTAGATAGGCCGGATAGGGACCTTCTTCAAGCATGGTGCGATCGTAATTTGACTCAATTATAATCGAATCAGCCTGACGGAGATAGTGGGCGGGGCGGTCAGAAATCACTCCCAAGTCAGTGGCAATGGTGAGCGATGTGGAGCCGAAATCGATGTAGAAGCCGGAATTGTCAGTACCGTCGTGCTTCACCTCAAACGGTGTGATGTCCATGCCGCCGAGCTTAAACGTAAACTCCTTATAGATAGGATGATGATAGTCCTTGATGCGGCGCGATACGTTGTGGCGGCGCAGGATACCGTTGAGCACTCGCGGGGTGCAGTATAGGCCTATGTGCTTGTATTTGCGGAGTATACCGTAAGCGTAGCGGATATGGTCGCCGTGGTCATGGGTGAGGACGATGCCCTTAACGTTGCTGAACGACAGACCATTGTCGCGCATCACGCGAGCCATCATATTGAAATCCACGCCGGCGTCGATGAGTATGCCCTCGTCGCGCGTACCCACGTAATAACTGTTGCCGCTGCTGCCGCTGCCGAAGCTCATAAACACAGCCTTCTTCTCCTCCGTGGAAGGTACGGCGCTGTCAATGCCACCGGCTTGCGCAGCCGCAGCATGGCGGCGGGCAATGCGGTCCATATCCTCGGGCGGTATTATCTGAAAATCGCCGTCGATGCGTTCCTGGAAGTTCTCGATGGCATCAAAGAGTCCCGGCATGGCGGGCGGTGGTGTAAATTTCTTGCGTGCCATCTTAAATCAGTTGAATAACAGGAATATAGAAGGTATCTTATCAATCTGCGGCAGGTGATCCTTCCACCACTGCAGCGGGCGGGTGATGATGCTCTGCCGCAGGCCGGTAATGTCAGTGGCCACACACAGCAGCATCTTAGCGCCGAAGTGGCGGGTCAACTCATTGATAAGACGGGTGTTGCGGTAAGGGGTCTCGATAAAAATCTGGGTCTGACGCTCGGTATTTATGCGTCGCTCCATCTCACGGTAGCGGGCGGCGCGGGCTTTGTCGTCGTAGGGCAGATAGCCGAGAAAGGCAAACGACTGGCCGTTGAATCCCGAGGCCATAAGCGAAAGCAGTATGCTCGACGGCCCCACGAGGGGAACCACTTCGAGCCCTCTCTTCTGGGCCACGGCCACGAGGTCAGCACCGGGATCAGCTACCGCCGGGCAACCGGCCTCGGAAATCACCCCCACGGGATGACCCTCGGCGAGAGGCTCTATCATGGCGGCGACGTCGGCCGGGGCAGTGTGCTCGTCGAGCACCGTGAACGTCAGGGAGTTGATGTCGATAGCCGGGTCGCATCGCTTCAGGAAGCGGCGCGTGGTGCGCACGTTTTCCACCACAAAGTGCTTTATCTGCCTGATTATATCGAGATTGGCCGGAGGGATGACCGCATCGAGCGGTCCGTCGCTCATGGCCGATGGGATGAGGTAGAGAGCGGGACGCAGTGGTGTGGCTGAGCCCACCTCAGCACTGCTCACGGGGGTAATATTTTCGCTTCTCTGTTCCATATCTGCAAAGTTACTCATTTATTTCTTTAACAGCAAAGAAAAAATTTGGATATATAGTAATAGTGTATTGAAAAAAATCTTAACTTTGCAGTTGGAAAACCTATGACCTGAAATCCATATCATCCCTGATGCACAGTGACCATGTAGAACATATAGGTGTAGTTAAGGAAGTTAGCTTCAACAACATCGCCGTAGCCGTCGAGGAGCCTTGCCAATGCGAGGGTTGCTCGATAGCCATCGTGTGCATGGGCAAGAGCGACAAGGACGCTGATGTGATCAACATTCCCCGCCCCCGCGGCGAGGGTCGCGACAGTTTCCGCCCCGGCGACCGCGTGAAGCTCGAAGCCGCCTCAGGCTCAAAGCTCAAGGCATCATTCTGGGCTTTCATTCTCCCCACGGTGATACTCCTCACGGCCGTGCTGCTCCTTCAGGCCTACGCACCCCGGCTCGGCGCGCTGCTTACGGCTATGATAGCCGCCGGCGCCGTAGCCATGTACGAACTGATTTTATACTTATTCCGTAAAGACCTTGCCATGTCAGTAAGCTGGCAAATAAGACACTGTTAACCTTTAAATTATGAACCTGTTTCTAATTTCAATCCTCGTGCTCGGCGGCATCGGCGTGATAGCCGCTATCCTGCTCTACTTCATTTCCCGCCGCTTCAATGTGGTGGAAGACCCCCGCATCGGTCAGGTGGAAGAACTCCTGCCCGGCGCCAACTGCGGCGGCTGCGGCCGTAGCGGTTGCCACGACTTTGCAGTAGCGTGTGTGGGTGCTGATTCACTCGAAGGCCTCGTGTGCCCCGCATCGGGCAGCGCAGTGATGGCCCGCATAGGTGAGATAGTAGGCCTGGTAGCATCAGAGGCCAAACCTAAAGTAGCCGTGCTGAAGTGCAACGGCACCTGCGACGTGCGTCCCCGCGTAGCCCGCTACGACGGCGCCCAGTCATGCGCCGTGCTCGCAATGGCCGGCACCGGCGAGGGCTCCTGCCCCTTCGGCTGCCTCGGCTGCGGCGACTGCGTGGTGGCTTGTAACTACGACGCCGTGCGCATCAACCCCGAGACCGGCCTTGCCGAGTTTGACGACGAGAAATGTGTGGGCTGCGGCGCCTGCGTCAAGGCTTGCCCCCGCCACATCATCGAGCTCCGCGACAAGGGTCCCCGCGGCATGAGAGTATGGGTTGCATGCTCCAATACCGAGAAAGGCGGCGTTGCCTCCAAGGAATGTAAAGCTGCATGTATCGGCTGCTCTAAATGCGTGAAGGTATGTACCCACGAGGCCATCACCGTCACCAACAATCTCTCATATATCGACTACACCAAGTGCAAGCTTTGCCGCAAGTGTGTAGACGTATGTCCCACCCACGCTATCCTCACGGCCAATTTCCCCGTGAAGAAGCCGGCTCCCGCTGCCGAGACTCCAGCAGCTAACGTTAACGCTTAATCCCTCATCCCCATCATGAAAACTTTCAAAATAGGCGGTATACATCCCGGCGAGTTAAAGCCCGCCGCCGGTAAAGCCGTAAAGACTATAGATCTTCCTCTTGAAGTAACCGTACCCCTGTCGCAGCACATCGGCGCCCCCGCCGTGGCTAAGGTGGCTAAAGGCGACCATGTAGAGCGCGGCCAGGTAATAGCCGAAGCCGGAGGTTTCGTGTCGGCCAACGTTCATGCTCCCATCTCGGGTACCGTAGTCAAGATTGACAAATACAAGACTCCTCAAGGTCTGCCCGCTGATGCTATCTTCATCAAAGCCGACGAAGCCGACCATGCTGCTGACACCGCCAAGCGTGCCAATCCCGAAGTGAAGCGCGACGCAGCCGCCATCGAGGCTCTCGAAGCCAAGGAAATCGTCGACATCATCAAGGCCGCCGGTATCGTGGGTATGGGTGGCGCCACCTTCCCCACTCACGTAAAGCTCTGCCCTCCTCCCGGCAACACTGCCGAGGTGCTGATCATCAACGCCGTAGAGTGCGAGCCTTATCTGTCGTGTGACGACATGCTCATGCGCGAGCGTGCTGAAGAAGTGCTCACCGGCGTTAAGCTCCTGATGCGTGCCGCCAAGGTCGACCGCGCTATCATCGCCATCGAGGAAAACAAGCCCGAAGCCATCGAAATCATGACCAAGGCCGCTGCCGGCACTCCCGGTGTAGAGGTAATGACCATGAAGATGAAATATCCCCAGGGTTCTGAAAAGCAGCTCATCGAGGCTACAATAGGCAAAGAAGTACCCTCAGGCGGACTGCCCATTGCCACCGGCGCCATCGTGCAGAATGTAGCCACCGCTTCGGCTGTAGCCCGCGCCGTGATGTACGACGAGCCCCTTATCGAGCGTATGCTCACCCTCATCAACACTGCCGACGGCACCGCTGAAAACTATCTCGTGGCCGTAGGTACCCCCATGTCGTCGCTTCTTGCCGAAGACGCAGCCCTCCCCGCCAAGATCATCCTCGGTGGCCCCATGATGGGACGCCCCGGTATCTCGCTCGTAGCTCCTGTGATCAAGGGTACTTCAGGCATACTGCTTCTCGACGAGAGCCAGGCATCGCGCCTCGAACCCGAGCCCTGCATCCGCTGCGGTAAGTGCGTGGAAGCATGCCCCATGGGTCTTGAGCCCTTCCTCCTCTCTACACTTTCGCGCCTGAAAGACTTCGAGAGCGCCCTTGAGGAAAAGGTAGTAAACTGTATAGAGTGTGGCTGCTGCTCATTCTCCTGCCCCGCCAACCGTCCTATCCTCGACTACATCCGTATAGGAAAGGCCGCCGGCATGGGCATCATGCGCGCCCGCGCCGCCGCTGCCAAGAAATAATCCCCGTCCATTTCCCTAATCCCACCATATTGAGGTCACCGGCTCCGGAGTCGGTGACCTCAATATTTTTGTTGCGAGAAATTAGTTGTAGTTTATAATGTGAGTGGACGATATGGAGCGGGGGTCGCTGACCCCCGCCGCTGCGGCCACGGCTATAGATGGTGCGTCGGGCGTAGGCGACTTAGGTAATCGCAGCCGCGGAGCGGTGTCGTTGTCATTAACCGCGCATGTAAGTGCGCGGGATCACATACCCGCGAGATACTGAGCTCTGAAAGAGCGATGTTGTGTGAGCCGCCCACACGACATCGCCCTTTCAGGGCTCTATTTTTCAAGCAGTTACACACCGCGGACTTATATCCGCGGTTAATTACAACATCGGGCTTCCAGCCCTCATCCGCAGTGATTACGGGGCGGTAGATGCGTCGGGTGTAGGGACGTCGCTGTGCGGAGCGCACTGAAAAAGTACCCACTTTTGAAAATTGACTTTCATTTTGCTATTAAACAGCCTTAATTTAACTTTTGTTTACATTGGCTTTTGGGGATTTTATCAATTTTTGGGACGTTTTTGAGTCACTTACGATTTTTTGATTAGCAAAATGACACTGCCTCTGACTTTTTCAGTGCTCTCCGCTGTGCGACGTTTCCTGGAGGCGCACTAAGCTATTATTCTGTCATACAACAAGTTACCATAGGATACACTCGGAAACGTCGCACAGCGACGTCCCTACACCCGACGCACCATCCATCGCCGTGGTCGCTGCGGCGGGGGTCAGCGACCCCCGCTCCATACTCTCCACCCTCCGCTCTCCACTCTCCACTTTATAACTTATAACTCTGACCTCTGACCTATGACCTACTTCAAAAGGTTGTGGCGGATGAGGGCGTCGGAGACGGCGCGAGCTGAGCGGAGATGGTCGTGGAGGGCGGGGGAAAGGGCTGTGGTGTCGCCGTATTCTTTGAGAGTCATCGTGGAGATGGCCGTGGAGTGATAGGAGGGCGAGAGGATGCTCTGCCCGAGTCCGCGCCAGGGATAATCCTTGAGGCCGAGCAGGTCGAGGAGCGTAGGATACATGTCGATCTGCCCCATGATACCGTCAAACTTTCCGCCCACGGGTGAGTTCACTACTATGAAAGGAGTGATAGGGCGGGCATCGACGAGGTCAGCAGCTTCTTGTGACTGCGAGCGGATATCATTGCGCCACGATGCGAGCCCCTCGTGGTCGCCTATGATCACCACAAGCGTTTCGGCCCAGTCAGAGCGCGAGCGGAGATAGTCGACTATAGTGCGCAACTGCGCGTCAACATAGTGATTTACCGTAATATAATCTAAAACAGTAGGGGTAAGTTGTGAGCCGGAGAGGTCGAAATCGGGGTCTTTCAGCTCGTCGGGGAGGCGGAAAGGATTGTGTCCGGAGTAAGTGATGAAGGTCAACAATCCGGGCGTGCCTTCGGGCCAAAGCTTGCCCCGGCGGAGAAGCTCCACGCTTTGACGGAAGAAAGAGCCGTCGGACAGTTTGCCGGGGTTTCCCACGAGTTCGTCGATAACCCAAGCACGACGGTCGACGAGCGTATCGTAGCCAAATGAGCGGCTGATTACCTCCTGATTCCACGTGATGGGCTTGTCACTGGTGAGGATGGCGCTATGGGTGCCGCGATCCTCGCGCAGAGCCTTGTTGAGAGTGAGATAGGTCGACATAGGGTATTTCATCGAATACACCGAGCCATACATCGGGAGCAACCCGGCCGAAAGCATAAGCTGGCAGTCTATCGAGTGGCCCGGTCCTACCTGAGTGATCATATTGGGAGCAAAGAGTGTGGTGGAGTCGGCCACGAGAGAGTTGAGAAATGGCGTAATGGGCTTACCGCCAACCTCAGCATTGACGAGCCAGCTTTCAAATGACTCGCAGATTATCACCACGAGATTCTTGCGAGGTGCAATACTGTCAGGAAGTCCCGGCGACGGCATAAGTTCTTCATGTTCAGAAAGCCACTTTTCAACCATGGGCTTTACTTCCTCGCTATTGTCGAGCTGTCGAGCCATGATGCTGTAAGCCACATGGCCGGCGTAGGTATATATAGGTGAACCGCAAGTGGTGTAATAGCACGACTCCTTCAGCCTGTCGTAATCCTTGTAAAAGCCACCGCGTAAAAGTATTCCTGTAGCTGAAATCACTGCCACCAAACCGGTAACAGCAAGGTATCTCGTCACACGCCCCGGAGCCTCGCCCGGCTTCACCCTGCCGGCCCACACCGCGCCGGCCACGAGTATCACCAAGAAGCCTAAGTCCATCACTCCGAGCGAACTATACACGCTTGCCGTAAAGTCACTCAGGTTACTTACGAAAGCGAAACTTTCCAATGGAATATCGGCATAATACGTGCGGCAATACATGATATTGGCCACAAGCAGAGCATCCACAAGCGTCACCACCGCGAGCTGCACCCACACCCTGCGCGAGAGCAGAAAAGGAATAGTAAGCACGAGGGCGGCGAGGATATTATTGATATACAGCAGCCAGTCGCTCATGGCGCGGAAGGTGGTAATCGAGCACCAGTCAACCACATACCACATCATCGACAGCCACGTCATCAAGGCCATCACCCCGAGCCGCGACCGCCACAGGTCAGCTCCGAAAAGGAATCTTGCAAGCTTATTCATAGTCAATAGATAAATGTAGCGCGAAATTACATCAAAAATGCGACATAAGGGCGAGTTTTCGGCCTGAAATTTGGGGAAATGTCTTATATTTTTATTAATTTTGCATAGTTTATGCGGGTCGCTCTGCGGCTCGATCAGCTTTTACCGAAAATCTATCATTCTTTCAGCAAGAAAACTTTAAATATTATACCAAAATCATGGCAGAAAAGAAAGAAAAATTGTTTGACCAGTTCCCTCCGGTGTCAACCGCCGAGTGGAAAGCCAAAGTGGAGGCCGACCTAAAGGGCGCTCCGTTTGACAAGAAACTGGTCTGGCGCACCAATGAAGGCTTCAATGTCCAGCCGATGTATCGTCTTGAAGACATCGAAGACCTCAAGACCCTCAACTCGCTTCCCGGCGAATATCCCTACGTGCGCGGTACCCGCGACAACAATGACTGGCTCACCCGTCAGGAAATCATCGCCGAGACTCCCGCCGAGGCCAACGCCAAGGCTCGCGAAGTGCTCACCAAGGGCGTGACCTCGCTGGGCTTCAAGGTAGAAGATCCCTCGGCCGAGACCGTAGCCACCCTTCTCGAAGGCATCGACCTGGCCAAGGTGGAAATCAACTTCACCTCGTGCCAGAAAAAGGCTCTTCCCCTTGCCGAGGCTCTCGTAGCCTACATCAAGGCAGCAGGCGCTGAAAAGACCTTCCGCGGCTCGATCGACTTCAACCCCCTCCGCCGACCCCTGCGTCACGGCCAGCCTTTCCCCGGCAATATCACCGAGATGGCATGCAAGCTGCTCGACACCGTGAAGGATGTGGAAAACCTGCGCGTGCTCGCCGTTGACTCCGTAATGCTCAGCAACGCCGGCTGCTACATCTATCAGGAACTCGGCTACGCTATGGCATGGGGCAACATGTGGCTCAACCTTCTCACCGAGGCAGGTCGCCCCGTGGATGAAGTGGCACGCCGCATAAAGTTCAACATGAACATCTCATCCAACTTCTTCATGGAGCTTGCCAAGTTCCGCGCTGCCCGTATGCTCTGGGCTCAGATCGTGGATCAGTACAAGCCCGAGAGCCTTGACAGCTGCAAGATGATGGCTCACGCCGCCACCTCGCGCTTCAATATGACCGTATATGATGCTCACGTCAATCTGCTCCGCTCGCAGACCGAGGCTATGTCGGCCGCCCTCGCCGGTGTCGACTCAATCACCTCCACTCCCTTTGACGTGACCTATAAGATGCCCGACGACTTCTCGGAGCGCATCGCCCGCAACCAGCAGTTCCTCCTCAAGGAAGAGAGCCACCTCGACAAGGTAGTAGACCCCGCCGGCGGTTCTTACTACGTGGAGACCCTCACCGTATCGCTCGGTCAGGAAGCATGGAAGCTCTTCCTCGATGTAGAGGATAAGGGTGGTTTCCTCGCATGTGTCAACGACGGCAGCGTGCAGGCCGCAATCCGCGAAACCTCGGAGCGTCGCCACACCGACGTTGCCCGCCGCAAGGAAATCCTCCTCGGTACCAACCAGTACCCCAACATCAACGAAATGGCCGCCGAAAAGATCGTGGAACTCAACGGTGCCCTCCCCTGCTCCTGCGCCCACAACGGTGAAGAAGAAGCTCCCGCAGCCGGTCTGCCCGTGAAGCGCGCCGCAAGCGACTTCGAGGCACTCCGCCTTGCCACCGAGGCAGCCGCCAACCGTCCCAAGGTGTTCATGCTCACCATCGGCAACCTCGCCATGCGCCTCGCCCGCGCCCAGTTCTCAAGCAACTTCTTCGGCTGCGCAGGCTATGAGATTATCGACAACCTCGGCTTCGAGACCGTAGAAAAGGGTGTGGATGAAGCTCTCGCCAAGGGCGCCGACATCGTGGTGCTCTGCTCAAGCGACGACGAATATGCCGACCTCGCTCCCGCCGCCTTCAAGTATCTCGACGGCCGCGCCGAGTTTGTAGTAGCCGGTGCTCCCGCTTGCATGGACGACCTCAAGGCCATGGGTATCAACGATTTCATCCACGTGCGCTGCAACGTGCTCGACACCCTCAAGGCCTTCAACGCCAAGCTTCTCAAGTAATACCATTCATCCCTTACAAAGAATATGAAACCCGATTTTAAACATATCGATATAGTAAAAGACGCCTTCGGTGACTTCAAGGCACCTCAGGCCACCGGGGAAGAATGGCTCACCCCCGAGCGCATCCCCGTAAAACCCGTCTACACCAAGGAAGACCTCGAAGGTCTCGAACACCTCAACTACGTGTCAGGTATTCCTCCCTTCCTTCGCGGCCCGTACAGCGCCATGTATCCTCTGCGCCCCTGGACCATCCGCCAGTATGCAGGCTTCTCCACCGCTGCCGAGTCAAACGCCTTCTACCGCCGCAACCTCGCTTCGGGTCAGAAAGGTCTTTCGGTAGCATTTGACCTCGCTACACACCGCGGCTACGATGCTGACCACGAGCGCGTGGTGGGCGACGTGGGTAAGGCCGGTGTGTCGATCTGCTCGCTTGAGGACATGAAGGTGCTCTTCGAGGGTATACCCTTGAACAAGATGTCAGTTTCCATGACCATGAACGGCGCCGTGCTTCCCGTGCTCGCCTTCTACATCAACGCCGGTCTCGAACAGGGTGCCAAGCTCGAAGAAATGGCAGGTACGATCCAGAACGACATCCTCAAGGAATTCATGGTGCGCAACACATATATATATCCGCCGGAATTCTCGATGCGCATTATCGCCGACATCTTTGAGTACACCTCGCAGAACATGCCCAAGTTCAACTCCATCTCTATCTCGGGCTACCACATGCAGGAAGCCGGCGCAACTTGCGACATCGAGCTCGCCTACACGCTGGCCGACGGTCTTGAATACCTCCGCGCAGGTATCAACGCCGGCATCGACATCGACGCTTTCGCTCCCCGCCTGTCGTTCTTCTGGGCTATCGGCATGAACTACTTCATGGAAGTAGCCAAGATGCGCGCCGCCCGTCTGCTCTGGGCCAAGATCGTGAAGCAGTTCAATCCCAAGAATCCCAAGTCACTCGCCCTCCGCACCCACTCCCAGACTTCGGGATGGTCGCTCACCGAGCAGGACCCCTTCAACAACGTGGGTCGTACCTGTATCGAGGCAATGGGCGCAGCACTCGGCCACACTCAGTCGCTCCACACCAACGCTCTCGACGAGGCTATCGCCCTCCCCACCGACTTCT
>CAYZFG010000036.1:0-23321 GCA_964477665.1 uncultured Staphylococcus sp. | reverse complement strand
AAGCGAGAGGTCGCCGCTCTTGGGGTGAGAGAATGAAGTGGAGTTGAAGTCGAGTTTGATGTCGTTGGCTTTACCCCAGTCGATCCAGCTCTGGAAATGCTCTACAGAGCACTGGTCACGATCTACATACTTGCCACCGAAATCACCGTAGATTTCGTGGAGATTGAGACGGTGCTTGCCGGGGATGAGCGACATTGCATAGAGAATGTCGGAGCGAAGTTCGTCGATATTGCGAGCTTTGCCGGGATAATTGCCGTTAACCTGGATACCGCCTGTGAGCGCGCCGCCCTGATTTTCAAAACCGGCTACGTCGTCGGCCTGCCAGCAGTGCATGCTCAGGTGGAAATCCTGAAGCTGTTGAAGTACTTTTTCAGTATCGACACCTACAGCTGCATAACGTTCTTTGGCAATTTCGTAGGCCTTTGCGATAGATTCTTTAGTCATGATGGTAAGATTATAAGATTAGGTATTATGGTTGATTCATTTTCCTATTATTTTGAGGAAGTGGGAGTAGGGTTCTTCCCAAGCCTCGGGATTCACGGGGAGGAAAGTCTTTGTGGGGACATTTTTTCTCACCACTTCGCGCAGGCTGTCGAGTGAGTCAACGTAGCCCGACGACTTGGCCTGAACGAGGATGTTGCCGAAAGCAGTGCCTTCTACCGGACCGGCAACCACGGGGAGGTTGATAGCCGAAGCGGTAAGGGTGTTGAGCAGTTCGTTGCGCGAGCCGCCACCTATTACATTGAGGCGGTTGATGGGATTTGATGCCACCTCTTTGAAGAGCGAAAGCACGTAGCGGTATTTCATCGCCAGGCTCTCGAAGATGCAACGCACCATAGCGCTATGGTCGGCAGGCACGGGCTGGCCGGTCTTTTCACAATAGTCGCATATAGTCTGAGGCATGTCGGCCGGAGCCACGAAGCAGGTATCATCGGGGTCGATGAAGCTCTTGAAGGGCTCGGCCTTCGAAGCCATCTCCACGAGTTGGGGATATGTATAGTTGATACCCTGAGCTTTCCAGCGCTTGAGGCACTCTTCGAGCACCCACATACCGGTGATATTCTTGAGCAGTCGGATGGTATTCTCGATACCTCCCTCGTTGGTCATATTATGGCGGCGGGAATCGTCGGTCACTACCGGCTTATCATTTTCAATACCCATGAGTGACCAAGTACCGCTGCTGAGGAATGCCCAATCGCGACCCTCGGCGGGTATCGCTGCCACGGCCGAAGCCGTATCGTGTCCGCCCACAGCCACGATGGGCACTGCACCGAGTCCGGTCTCTTTCTGAAGCTCGGGACGGAGGGTGCCTATTACGGTACCGGGCTTAACTATTTCGCCGAACTTATCTTTAGCAATGCCTACCGAGTCGAGCACATCCATATCAAACTCACCGGTGTGAGGATTAAGAAGTGCACCAGTAGAAGCTATGGTGTATTCAGTGATAAGTGTACCCGAAAGGAGATAGGAGAGAACGTCGGGGATAAATCCTATGCGGGCAGCGTTGAGCAGAGCAAATGTATCGCGGAGAGCGTGGAGCTGGAACACTGTGTTGAAGTGAAGAGTCTGAATACCCGTGCGGGCATAGAGATCCTCGCTGCTCATAGCCTTGGCAAAATAGCTGTCGGTATTTTCAGGATTGAAGCGTGCATCGCGGTAAGCTACGGGAAGACCTATAATCTGACCGTCGCCGGCTATAGCTGCAATGTCCACACCCCAGGTATCCACAGCCATCGACACGGGATTGATACCCTTGTCAGCTACGAGCTTCATGCCCTGCTTGATGCTCTCGAAGAGCGAATAGATATTCCAGTGGGAAATGCCGTTGACATTAATAATTGCATTGGGAAAGCGGTTGATTTCCTCGGTCTCCATCTTGCCGTCTTCATGGAGCGTGGCCAGAATGGTACGACCGCTGGTAGCTCCGAGGTCAAAGGCTACGAAATATGCGGGATAGTTCATGGTTATATAAGGTTGTTTACAATAAGTGTTACGCTGTGAAACGCGGAGAGTTGTGCAAAAGTAGCCATTTTTCACGTATAAAACAAAGTTTTTTTCAAATAATCTCGTTACCTTTGTGGAGAAAAACTATTCATTTAATATTTAACCCTAACGTTTCAACCATGAAAAAAGTGATTGTGGCAGCTATGAGTCTGCTTTGCCTCACTGTTTCAGCTCAGGATCCGGCTACCGCGTGGGAAACCATGTATCCTGCAATCGAGAAACAGATTAAAGCGCCCGAGTTTCGCGACAAGGATTACAATATCCTTGACTATGGCCGTCAAAACAAGCGAGCCGATTACCTTTATACCGAATTGATCAACAGCACCATCGATCGTTGCTCGGCCGAGGGCGGCGGTCGCGTCGTAATCCCCGCCGGTGTGTGGATGACCGGCCCGATTACTCTCAAAAGCAATGTGAATCTTCATCTCTCGGAAGGTGCTACACTGCTTTTCACCGATGACCTCAGCCAGTATCCCCTCGTATATACCCGCTGGGAGGGCATGGATTGCTACAATTATCAGCCTATGATTTATGCTTTCGAGCAGACCAATATTGCGATTACCGGTAAAGGCACTATAGACGGCGGTGCCGAGAATGCCAACTGGTGGCGTATGTGCGGAGCGAAGAAATATGGCTGGGAAGAGGATCAGAATATCATCTCTCAGCGCATAGGCCGCCCTATACTGATGGAGTGGAATGAAAAGGGTGTGCCTGTAGAGGAGCGCCGCATGGGCGATGGCTACGGTATGCGCGTTCAGCTTCTCAATCCCGTGAGCTGCAAGAATGTGCTCATCGAGGATGTGACGCTGCTTCGCTCGCCTTTCTGGGTGATTCATCCTCTTTTCTGTGAGAATCTTACCGTGCGTGGCGTGCATATCCAGAACGATGGCCCCAACGGTGACGGCTGCGACCCTGAATCATGTAAAAACGTGCTCATCGAAAACTGCTTCTTTGACACCGGCGACGACTGCATCGCAATCAAGAGCGGCCGTAACCGCGACGGTCGCGAGGCTGCACGTCCCAGCGAAAATATCATCGTGCGCAACTGTCAGATGAAAAACGGTCACGGAGGTGTGGTAGTCGGCAGCGAGATTTCAGGTGGCTATCGCAATCTCTTCGTAGAAAACTGTGTGATGGACAGCCCCGATCTTGAACGAGTAATCCGCATCAAGACCAATAACTGCCGCGGCGGTGTGATCGAAAATATCTTCGTGCGCAATGTCAAGGTAGGACAGTGCCGTGAGGCCGTGCTGAAAATCAACCTCGTTTACGAGCAGCGCGAGAAGTGCCAGCGCGATTTCTATCCTTTTGTAAAAAATGTTTATCTTGACCGCGTGACCTGCGAGAAGAGTAAGTATGGCGTAAAGATCGAGGGTTACGACGATCGCTGCAATATCGAGAATATCGAGGTTAAGGATTGTGTATTTAACGGCGTGACTACCGGCGGCAACTCTATCAAGGGTGAAGTTAAGGACGTGCGCTTCATCAATCTCATCATCAACGGCAAGCCTTGCATAGAGTCACAGCCCATGTCGGTGAAGATGGCTCTTTCGGAGATGAAGCGTCATCCGTCGAGCTGGAGCGTCGACCACAGCAAGCGCCTCCACTGGAGCTACTCAGTGGGTGTGGAAATGGATGGTATCGAAGCTGCGGGCTCTCGCTACGGTATTGACTCGATACGCGACTATGCTATCAGCTACGTTGATTCTCTCGTGATGCCCGACGGTGAAATCCTCACTTATAAGTCGGCCGACTTCAATATCGACCACGTGAAGAACGGTCGTCTGCTCATGCGTGCATATCAGCTCACCGGTGAGCAGCGTTACCTCGACGCGATGAACCGTCTCTATGCTCAGCTTCAGAAACACCCGCGCACCAAGACCGGCGGCTTCTGGCACAAGCAGATCTATCCCCGTCAGCTTTGGCTCGACGGTCTCTATATGGGTCAGCCTTTCTATCTCGACTACGCCAACAATTTCCTTACGGGAAAAGATCAGAAGAAAGCTTATGACGATATTGCAAAGCAACTCCTCACTGTAGGACAGAAGACCTACGACCCCGCCACCGGACTCTACCGTCATGCCTGGGACGAGACCAAGTCGATGTTCTGGGCCGACAAGAAAACCGGCCAGTCACAGCACGCTTGGGGTCGCGCAATGGGATGGTACATCTGGGCTATCGTAGATGTGCTTGAAAACCTTCCACAAGACCACAAGAGCCGTCCCCAGCTCATTGCCCTTCTCAAGAGTGTTGCCGACGGACTTGTTAAATATCAGGATCCCGCGACCGGCCTGTGGTATCAGGTGCTCGACGAACCCGGCCGTGAAGGTAACTATCTCGAAGCTACTTGCGCTGCTATGTTCAGCTACAATCTTCTCCGTGCCAATCGTCTCGGTCTGCTCGACGATTCCTACCGCGCAGCCGGCGAGAAAGTTTATCAGGGCATCCTCGACAACTTCATCACTACCGATGAAGACGGCACCATCAATCTCATTCAGTGCTGTCAGGTAGCAGGTCTTGGAGGTGGTAACAACGAGCGCCGCAACGGTACATTTGAATACTACATCTCTGAACCCATCCGCGAAAACGACGGTAAAGGCGTAGGCCCCTTCATCCTCGCCTCCCTCGAAATGGAAGGAAAGACCAAGTAACCTCGGTCACTTTTAAGAAAACGTCCCCGCCTTGACTCATGGTCGAGACGGGGATGATTGTATACTACAGTTGATGGAAAATGTTATACAGATGGGGTGGTGGTGTCGGTTTTGTCGGTGGAGTTGCCGCCGGTGGACGGAGTGACCGGGGCGGTGGAGGAGGCGAAGATTTTGGTGAGATATTTCTCGCGGAAGTTCTCAAGGAGTTCCCAGAAGTTGGGGACGAAGAGTGTTCCTACAATCGCGTTGACCGCCATACCGAATACTACAGCCGTGCCGAGAGAGATACGCGATGCCGCGCCGGCTCCGGTGGCGAAAAGCATGGGAAGCACACCGAATACGAATGCAAGTGCCGTCATCAAGATAGGACGGAGACGGATGCGACCGGCGTCGAGAGCTGCTTGACGCACCGTGCTTCCACTCTTTCGGAAATCTATAGCATACTCTACGATAAGGATTGCATTCTTGGCCGACAAACCGAGCAGCAGGATTATACCGATCTGAGTATAAATGCTGATAGATTGCGACATGAACAGACAACCGATAATCGTGCCGAGTATGGCAGTAGGCATTGAGATAACCACCGCTACAGGATCAGTCCAACTTTCATACTGCGCTGCAAGTACAAGGATTGCTATTATCACAGCAAAGAGCATCACCATACCGATAGTAGTGCCGGCTTGCGTTTCCTGATAAGCCTCACCGGTCCATGCATAGGAGAAGTTGCTGCCGAGAGTCTTGGCCACGATCTCCTCCATGGCATCAATGCCGGCCGACGAACTTGTACCTGACGCGGGTGTGGCTGTAACAGAAGCCGTATTATACATATTATAGCGGCTGATGGAGCTTAACCCAAGGTCCTCATTAATGGAAGCAAATGAGCTGAAAGGTACCATCTCGCCCAAGGAATTTCGCACTGACAGCTTCATCACGTCGCCGATTCTTGCACGTGACTGCTCGTCGGCTGAAAGGGTGACCTGATACGTGCGGCCAAACTTCACGAAATCATTTACATAGGCACTGCCCATGAAGCTCGAAAGGGTGGAGTAAATATCTTCCACAGTGAGCTGATATAACTTTGCCTTATCGCGGTCAATCTTGATATTGTATTGAGGTACATTACCCTGATAGAGCGAAGTGACCTGAGCGATGCGTGGATCCTTGGCTGCCTCCTCGCGTATCGCCGCTACAGCCTGCTCCATCTCCTTGGTGCCGAGATTGTTGATATCGAGAAGCTGCATCTGCAAGCCCGATGTGCTACCGAGGCCCGGGATTGCCGGCGGATTGATGGAGAAGATTTCAGCCTCCTGAATCGACGCAACCTTCTCCTGCACCTTGGCCATTACAGCTTCCACACTCTGCCCTTTTCCCTTACGCTCGCTCCACGGCTTGAGCACAACGAACATCGAACCGAGGTTGCTGCCCGAGCCTCCGGCGAGGAACGACATACCTGAGATTTCAATTACATTCTCAACCTCGGGAATATCAAGAATATCTTTTGAAACCTGTGTAACTATGGCATCGGTGCGGTCGAGCGATGCTCCGGTGGGGAGCTGGACTGATGTCATGAAGTAGCCCAGGTCTTCCTGTGGCACGTAGCTTGTAGGCCATTTCATGAATCCCCAGAATGCTACGGCGGTAAGGGCGAGGTAGATACCTATTGCCACAATGGGGCGCTTGAGGAATGAACCTACAATCTTCATGTATTTCTCCACCACGTAAGCCTGACCCTTGTCAAACCAGCGGTAAAGGAAGAATTTCCCGGGCTTACTTTTGCGGAGGAAAAGTGCACACATGGCGGGGGTGAACGTCAAGGCGTTGAATCCCGAGAATGCAGTCGATACCGCAATCGTGAGGGCAAATTGCTTATAGAGTTCGCCGGTAATACCGCTGATGAAAGCCGTGGGGATAAACACGGCGAGCAGCACGAGCACTTCGCCTATTACCGGGCCCTGAAGTTCGTCCATGGCTTTTTCAGCGGCCTGTCGTGGTGTCAGAGTGCCTTGATCCACAAGGCGCGAACAGTCTTCCACCACCACTATGGCATCATCCACCACTATCGCGATAGCAAGTACGAGTCCGAAGAGGGTAAGGGTATTTAATGTGAACCCGAGCAGCTTCATCACGGCAAATGTGGCGATCAGCGAAACCGGGATTGTGAGCATGGGGATAATTACCGCCCTCCAGTTCTGGAGGAAGATAAGAATCACGAGCATCACGATAAGCGTAGTCTCTACGAAAGTCACGAGCACCTCGTCGATCGACGCATTGACAAAGTCAGTGGTGTTCATGATCACCTTATAGCTTACACCATCGGGGAAATACTTAGCCAGCTCATCCATCTTGTCAGTTACACGCTTAGCCACATCGAGAGCATTAGCGCCCGGAAGTTGGTGAATACCTATAAGACCGGCGTCATGGCCTGACACATGGGAAACCGTGCTGTAGCTGTTGCTGCCCATTTCTACACGGGCCACATCGCCGAGGCGGAGATAGCGTCCGTCGGGCTCTGCGCGCAGTACTATGTTTTCAAATTCCTTGGCCGTAGCAAGGCGCCCCTGCGAAGTAAGGGTATACTCAAAGTCTACGTCGCTCGGAGTAGGAGAGGAGCCCACCGATCCGGCCGACACTTCGATGTTCTGCGACTGAATAGCTGCAGAGATTTCCTGAGGGGTAATGTTGCGCACGCGCATCTTCTCGGGACTGAGCCACACACGCATACTGTATTCGCCACCGCCGAATGCGTCAGCGCCTCCCACGCCGTCGAGACGCGAGAGTTCATCGGTAATATTGAGTTGGGCATAGTTGGTAAGATAGAGAGCGTCGTAGCGACCGGTAGAGTCACCTTCGAGCGCGATAAACATAATAATGTCGCTCGACTCTGACATTACCGAAATACCCTGCTGCTTCACGGCTGTAGGGAGCTGCGGCTCGGCAAGAGATATACGATTCTGGACTTTTACTGTGGCGATGTCGAGGTCAGTACCTACTTCAAAAGTAATCGTCAGCTGATAAGAACCGTCGCTGCTTGAGCTCGAACTCATATACATCATGCCTTCCACACCGTTGACCTGCTCCTCGATAGGAGTACCTACGGTCTCGGCCACAGTCTCGGCATCGGCACCGGGATAGGATGCCGACACCATTACTGTAGGAGGTGTGATGTCAGGAAATTGCGCTACAGGGAGAGTCTTTACAGTGAGAAGTCCCACCATTATCATCAATATCGCCAGCACTGTGGCAAATATCGGCCTGTCAATAAAGAACTTTGAAAACATGGCTGCGTGTGATTAAGATGGTGAGCACTTATTTTGCGAGAACGGGGTTGACCTTCATGCCCGAGCGAACTTTCATGAGAGCCTTCGTGACGAAACGCGAATCCGGTGTAAGTCCATCGGTCACTATACGCATTGAATCGTTGACAAGTTCGCCTACTTTTATGTGGGTGTATACCACTTTGTCAGAATCATTGACCACGTATACATATTTTCCGAGCTGGTCAGTGCCTATCGAAGCATCGTTCACAAGGATAGCATTGGGATCGACTCCGGTAGGAAGCGAAATAGAGCAGTACATGCCGTCTTTCAGCTCGCCATAAGTATTCTTAAGCTTGGCCTGGAGTTTCATCGTACCTGTATTGCGGTCGATAGAAGGAGCCATATAGTAGAGATTGGCAGTATAAGAGTGAGGGAAGCTCTCGCTGAAAGTAATGGGAATGGCTTTCAGATCTTCACGCTCGGTGTTGCCGCCGCGAAGCATATCAATATACTGCTCATCTTCGATATAGAAATTGGCGTTGAGCACATCGTCTTCAAAAATAGTTGCCATCTCCACAGGTGAACCTTCGCCGCCTATATAAGCGCCGGCGCTGAAGGGCGAACTGTTGATATGTCCGGAAATGGGCGCGGTGATCACGCAGTAACCGAGGTTGGTAGTGGCAGTTGAGAGTGCCGCTTTAGCTGAAGAGACGTTTGCTTCACTCTGGCGATAATTGCTTTCAGCCTGTATCATATCCATCTGCGATACCGCATCGCTTTCAAATGCTTTTTTGATAGCTTCGTAATGCTTCTTATTGTATTCGTAAGTGCTCTGTGCGGTGGCAAGCGCAGCTTTAGCCTGATTATAACGGTCGCGGTAAGTATTATCCTCTATACGGAAAAGCACTTTGCCCTTCTCGACATATTGACCGCCGTCATAGTCCTTGGCAAGCAACTGACCGTTGACACGAGCCACTACTTTGATGGAGCGATTGGCGGTAAGAAAACCGGGATAGGTCTTATACAAAGTGACCGAGTCAGTGACGACACGGGCAACTTCTATATCGGGTGCGGCTTCAGATTCTGTCGCTGTCTTGTGGGTACATGAGGCGAAAAGCGCCGGGAGCATGCATAAATAGTAAACGTGTTTCATATATGTCAAGAGAGCTTATATGTGAGAGGAAAATAGTTAGCGTGAGGACCATCCGCCGCCAAGGGCTTTATAGAGATCTATAAGTGCTACGAGAGCATTACCTTGCTGCTGAATTACGGCGTTGGAGTAAGAAATCATGTTGAGCTGGGCGTCAACGATAGGGGTGAGCGAGATAAGACCGCTCTTATACTGATCAAGCGAGAGGCGGAAAGCCTCGGTGCTTTGTTCATATACGTTTTTATCAAGATCCATTGTTTGAAGAGTGTAATGGAAGTCACTCATAGCTGCATCGGCCTCCCTTACGGCTGTCATTACGGTGAGATTGTACTGATCCACGGCAGCCTGGAGTTGCTCCTTGGCAGCAGAAACGGCATAGCTGCGTGAGAGTCCGTCAAATATTGTCCATGAAAGCGTAGGAGCGATGGAATAGGTAAGAGAGTTGTTCTTAAATAAGTTCTTGGCATCATGGGCTGAAGTACCTATCGAGCCGTTGAGAGTGAGGGTAGGGAGATAGTCTTTCTTAGCGATACCGAGACGCGAGGCATAAGATTCGATACTTAGTTCGGCTTCAGCAATGTCGGGACGGCGACGGAGCAGGTCCATCGGGACTCCCATTGATACAGGTAGTTTGGACGGGTCGGGAAGTGCAGTCGGATTCTCAAGGCGTGGAGCTATCTCGCCGGGATATACGCCTAAGAGAAGAGCGATTGCGTTGACTGAATTGTTGATGGCCTTGTCGAGCGCCGGGAGCGTGGCGCGGGTTGAGTAGAGAAGAGCTCGGGCCTGAGCTACATCGAGTTTGGATGCAAGACCTGTCTCGTAGCGGACCTCAGTGATGCTGACAATCTTTTCCTGAGAAGCAAGATGCTCGTCGGCAACTTGTTTCTGGGCCTGAAGCACACGCAGATTAAAGTAGCATGTGGCAATCTCAGCGCTTACACTCAGCATCATTCCCTCGTATTGTACACGTGAGGCCTTGAAAAGGGCGTCGCGGTCACGGGTTTGGGCTGTGATCTTACCGAAAAGATCGATTTGCCAACTCATATCAACTCCAAGTGAGAAGTAGCTCGAACTCGTGGCCGGAGAGTTAACCGTGGTCATCGCACCCGAGGTGCGGCTCTTGGTCCATCCGCCGTTGAAGTTAAACGTAGGAAAGTACAGCGAACGCGCCTCCTTGAGGGTCTGCCTGGCGATTTCCATACGGTGTGCGGCTATTGACACATTGAAATTGTTGTCGATACCTTCTGCGATGAGGGAGTCGAGAAGGCTGTCGCCGAAATTCTTCCACCATTCTACGTTACCGTCGGTCACCGAGGTGATATCTTCGCCGTAGTTCCATGCCTGAGGCAGGGGGCGGCTGAGATATTCAGTCTCGTTATCTGCTGCTCGGAGGGTACCGATCGAGAGCAGGGTGACTGCGATGATTGTTAAAACGCGGGTGAAAGTTTTCATTGTTTTTGCTTTTGAAAGTTAAACAATGAAATATGGAAATCGTTGGATGTATAGTCCTATATTTAAGGTTTTTTAAAGAATTTGTAACAACTTTGTAACCTGTTGTAACAATGATTCTACGTTGTCGTTAACAATTGTAACAATTTCAGCTCCAAAGCCGGAAATTGGCGAGGCTGATTGCGAAGCTATGCGGGCCTCGACTTCCTCTCGGGTCATGCAGTTTCGCTTCATTACGCGCAGTATCCGGAGCTCTTTAGGGGCGATAACTTCCCACACTTGATCGGCAAGTGTATGGAATCCGCTCTCGGTGAGAATAGCTGTCTCAAAGAATACGACTCCTCTGTGGGAGCGGCGGTATTCAAGGAAATGTTCTCTGACAGCTGAGTGAACTATGGAATTGAGCCGGCTGAGCATAGCTGCATCATTAAATACTATCGAGGCAAGAAGCTTGCGGTCGATACATCCGTCGACTATCACGTCGGAGGAAATTTCGCGGGCGATTCGCGACTTCATTTCGGCGTCGCCGTCCATGAGAAGGCGGGCATTACGGTCGCAATCATAGACCGGATAACCCATAGCCGTAAGTATATGTGAAACTACTGATTTGCCGCTGCCTATGCCGCCGGTAATAGCGATGGTTGTGTCCCGGTCATTCATCGTCCTACGGTTTCAAGGATATATTCCACACTGTCAGGGTCAATGGAGGGCGAGCGGAAGATGGCCGGAAGTTTTGACAGCGTAACGGGAAGCTTCTGTCGGCCGGGGCGTGCCTCGTGGTAATCCACGAAAGCTTTAATGGTGTAATCGTCGTTGTAGCGGCTTATTGGCACGAGATACGACACATTGACTTTCGAGGGGAAAGTGATCAGCCGGGCATTGGCGGGCACATTGGTAGTAGTAATCTGTACCCCTACGTTTTTTGCGATAAGAGGCTCAACCGGTACGGCCACGGTAACCTTGTCGGGGATAATGCGACATCCGTCAATGGGTTTAACTGCTATTTCAAAGCGAGTGGTGTCCTTCATGCCCGAGCGGATGAGCGGTTCGGTCTCAACAGAAGTGAGAGAGTGTGGAAGTCCTATGGGTGAATAAATAGTAACGGAGTCAAACGACGCTTTTACCGGACCTGAAATAATGTATTGGAAATGCGGTTCGAGGTCAGCATTAACTATCAGCTTCACCTTACGTCCGGGGAGAGTGGTGTAAGGAAGCATGATGGAGTCAGGACGCACGGCTACAATAAGCGTCGACTGCCCGAAGTAGTCACGCATGCGCGTGTCAAGTTTGGCTTTAGTGATGGCGAGCTGACCGTCACGGTCATATTCATTCCATCTTATTTTCATAGGAGAGAGGCCTCCCCATTCAAACCTGAGGAGCTGCGAGTCCTTGGCCTTGACACTTACCTCCACGGTTGAGGGTAATTTGCCGAGCATCGTGATACTGTCAGGTACATCCACAAGCTCTACCGGGACATTGAAATCACGCTGCACCTCAGTGTCAAGCGACAGGAGAAGCCAGAATACAAAGGCTACACACACGCAAAGCAGGTAGAGCAGAACATCCTTGCCCCTTGAGGAGTGGACGGCCTGCTCTACGCTATCGTATATTTTCTGTAGCCTTTCTTTCATGAAAGGTAGTGGTGATTACTGATTCTGAGCCTGATTGTTGTTGCCGGCATCAAGAGCTGAGGGATATACTGAATTCTTGTCGATAGTCAGCGATACCCCTGAAGTAACTTCCACAACGAAAGTGGTATCTTCAACCTTCTTGATTTTGCCGTAGATGCCGCCGGCGGTCACTACTTCGTCGCCGGGCTTGAGACCTTCGCGGAATTTCTTGATTTCGTTCTGGCGCTTGGTCTGGGGACGGATCATAAAGAAATAGAAGATTGCGATGAGGGCTACGATGAGAATGATGTTTTCCCATCCTGCGCCTGAACCTTGTGCTGCAAGTAAAGTCATGATTGTAATGAGATTTTATAGGTGATTAGTTTGAGGCAAAGATAGGAATTATTTTTCAATTTCCTTCAGTAATTTGCCTTGTTCTTTAAGATAATGCAATACGGAATACAGAATACCGTTGATAAACTGGCCGCTGCGAGGGGTAGAGTAGTGATTGGCGATCTCGATATACTCGTTGAGCGACACTGGCACGGGGATAGCCGGATAGTTGAGAATCTCGGCCAGGGCTGTGACCATAATCACAATGTCCATGAACGCAAGGCGGTCAGTATCCCACTGGCGGGTATTGACGAAGCGGTTGATGAGATCTTTGTAGTCATCAAAATTGTCGATGGCTGTTACAAAGAGTTCGGGGCCGAAGTTGCGGTCTTCGTCGTCCTTAAACTGAGGAAGGAAATCGGCATCGGATGGTTCACCGCCCTCAGTGTGAGCGAGACGGCGAATAGTCTTGAGCACAAATGTACCTATCACGTGAAGATCATCGTTCCAGTACACACTCTTCGATTCGAGCATCTCGGCCAGATCGTCGCCGGGGAGAATGATGTTACGGAACACGTTGCGCCAAAATTCGCAATCCTCTTCAAGATCATCGCGGAAAGAATCTTTGTATTGTTCGTAGATCTCGGAGCCGCGAATCTTATTGAGAAGCGACATTATGAAAATAGGCTCGTCGCTCCAGTAAGTGCGACCTTCCTTAACGTATTCCTCCATGCGGGGTGAAGCTTCGAGCACCTTGGCAAGGCGGTTGTCGGCAAGCTTCGTATTGGGGTGAAGGTCAGCATCAGTGGGCAGGAATTTGTTGCGGCCTTCATCTATGCGCTGCTCTTCAGCCTTGGTGATTTCAATAATAAGAGCAAGCAACTGGAAATAAAGCTCGTGGGCTTTGTCGAGGGATTTGTCAAGTGAGTTGCGGGCCTGGATGAAGAGCTGGCGGTTGTCATTGTATCCGCGCAGGGTCTCCACAGCCATTTCTATACCTGTTTCAAAACCGCGGATGGTAAATTCGTCATCAGTGCGGGCCGCTGTAATAAAGCGCTCGTCTTTAGCTATGAGGCTTGAAAGAATGGATACCCAGAGTTCCACATCATCCTTCAACTCAATTTTCTTTTTGCGGATATGGCTGCGGTAAGCGGGGAGATGCTTCACAGCTTCATAAAGATCAGGGAGCACGGCGGCAAATTCCTTAAGGTCCTTTCGTCCTTCAAGGATAAGCGCGCGGAGCTCGTCGAGAGAGTTGAGTGACTTTGCGAGAAGATTACGGTTGAGATGCTTGTCGAGAGTGACGCCTCGAAGGGGATTGGTGCCGTTGATCTCGTAGCCCGACATCTGTAGAATCAGCAACAATAAATCGAGATATAACTTGTAAGCATACTTGCGGTCACGTGTGGCTGTAGCGTCGGGGGCAGGAATTATCTTAAATTCGCTGCGGCTCAGGAGGTAGCTGTAGAGCATCTGCACTACCTTGATGCGGATCAAAACTCGATTTATCATACTTGCTATTTCTAAAACTCTTTTTTGAAATTTTGCGACTGCAAAGTTAACGTTTTTCCGGGAACTTCAGGCGAAATTCCCGGAAAACTTTTGAAAAAAATCGTTGCAGAATGATTCTCAGATTACACCGTAGGTGCTGAGAAGGATGGTCATGTGGTCGCGCAGGAGGCGGGCCTCATTGGCGGCAGCCTCGGCAAAGTCCTCACCGCTTGATGCATAGATGATGCCGCGGGATGAGTTGACGAGCAGACCGCACTCGGAGTTCATACCCCACTTGGCAACTTCTTCAAGACTTCCGCCCTGAGCACCTACACCGGGCACGAGCAGGAAGCTCCCGGGAGCAACGCGGCGCACGTCGCTGAACAGCGAGCCTTGAGTAGCACCAACAACAAACATAAGATTATCAGTCGTACCCCACTTCTGAGCGGTCTCAAGCACGTGCTCAAATAGTCGCTCTCCCTTGGCATCGGCAATAAACTGGAAATCATGAGAGCCGGGGTTGGATGTCAGAGCGAGAAGTATCACCCACTTACCCTCGTAAGCGAGGAAGGGTTTTACGCTGTCTTCGCCCATGTAAGGAGCAACAGTGAGGGCGTCAACGCCGAGGTTCTCAAAAAACGCACGGGCGTAGAGCGACGATGTGTTGCCTATGTCGCCACGCTTGGCGTCGGCGATAATAAACTGCTCGGGATAATTCTCGCGAAGGTATTTTACGGTGCGGTCAAGAGCATTCCATCCCTGCACACCCAGGCTTTCATAGAAAGCGAGATTGGGCTTATAAGCTACGCAATATTTTGCAGTAGCATCAATTATAGCTTTGTTGAACTCGAAAATCGGGTCTTCTTTTTCAAGGAGATGCTTGGGGATTTTCTTAATGTCAGTATCGAGACCTACACACAGGAAAGATCCTTTCTTGCGGATCTGTTCTACGATTGCTTTTTTATCCATATATCTTAAATTTAGTTTTTTATTTCGTGAAAAGCATGCCTGAAGAGTGGAATCTTGTAAAATCTGAATTCTTCACAGGATTCTCAGTATCAGCTGAAATATCAATATCTTTAGTAATATAAAGAGAATCTGTGGAGCCTGACACGGGATAAAATGCGATACCGCCAAAGTGGTCGGTACTCTTCATTTTCATAAGGCTGTCGACAGGCACTGCATACTTTACCCCGTCGATCGTCAATGTGACACCTGCCTCGTCAGCTTTGAGGCTTTTATAATATACTGTGACAGATGTAGTTCGGGTAAAGCCCTCAGGGATTGCAATAGATTTGTCATCATCATTGCTTAGTTCGATATTAATATTAGAATCAAAATCGAAGGAATGGTCCCAGAACAAAGATCGGATCGATAGATCGTTCTCTGCATCATACTTGATAATATCATCGAGCTGACTATGATCTTTATAAGAGTCAAGGTACAGCATCATTGATTCTACATCAGATTGAGTGGAATCAGGAAGCGACCGGTAAGTATTAAGGAAGTCAGTTTTGCTTAAAGGCAGCGTGCCGAATCCCTCTGATTTCAAGGTATTGACGAGTCGCTCATGCATGATGCTGTCAGTAAGCGTCTTGTAATTGGCAAAGGGGAGGATAGAGGTGGCTACAAATATGATAGCAAACGAGAGTGCTATTAAGTTGATAGTTTTCGGGCGGCAAATCATGTAGTAGATAATTACCGCGTAGCTCCACAGATTGAAAGTCAACACATATAGGCGGGAGAGAGTCAGGCCGTATTGATTAATTCGGTAAATTACCGCAATGCTCATCAGTACCAGCAGCGGAAGCAGAGCAACCGGGAGATAGCGCAGTGAAAACCGGGCAAGTGAATCATCGGGGGAGGTGCGTCTCACTCCTTCGAGGAAGAAGTTGGTGATGAAGACTGCTGCTGTAAGTCCGGTCACTGACCAGCAAACACCACCTCTCGGGAGTTCCCACGAACAAAGTATATCTATTGCGTAGATATAGAGGATAGCCATGTAAATAACAGTAAGCGGGAAAAGAAAGTATTTCGCCGAGCCTGATTCGAGCTTTGAAGCGTGGAAGTTACGCTCTTTCTCTTCTACCTCTTCCTTGCGGGGTATGAGATGGAGAAAAATTACTGCCGGAAGAGTAAATGAGAGCAGTACCATACAGCTTAACATTGCTTTGTCGATATTACTTACATCGAAAAGCGCGTATATAGTAAGGAAAATTATGCCTACGGCAAATCCGGCTACCAGTACATAGGCATACGAAATCACAATAGCTCGCAACAGGCTTACTGTATAATTCCAAGCCCAGGATTTCTTTATCGGGACAAAAAGAATGGCGACAACCAGTGCAGTCATCAGAGCCATACGGCTAAGTCCCCACTGGGAGTCATAATTAAACCCGCAACAAATTATATAAATGCTGTCGACAAGCAAAAGTATATTGGCTACCACCTGCGGTATAGTACACTTGCGGCCGAGATATTCACACCATATATACACAGCCAAAGTCAAGGGCATACCTACAGAGGTGAGATACCAGATGCCGCTTTCAAGATCTGTGATGCTATGGTGAGGATCACATATCTCTATTATACACCAGAGAGTAAAAAGAGCAATATAGATTACGGTGACAGGAAAACGCCGGGCAGAGTTCTCGAAGGCGCTGCAAAGCATCCCTATAGAAATAAATGATTTGGGAGAAGAGGAATTGGTTGACATAATTGGTTTATATAAAATGGTTACAGTTCTGATTCCTTGAGCTTTTCCGCGTTTTCAGCAATAGTCAGCCGGTCGATCACCTCCTGAATATCACCGCCCACGAAAGCCTGAAGATTGTATATCGTGTAATTAATTCGGTGGTCAGTCACTCGTCCCTGAGGATAGTTGTAAGTGCGGATTTTAGCCGAGCGGTCACCGGTCGACACAAGAGTCTTGCGACGCGAAGCGATGTCATCGAGGTACTTGCGATGCTCTTTGTCATAGATAAAAGTGCGCAGGCGGCTGAGTGCTCGCTCTTTATTCTTGGGTTGGTCGCGGGTTTCGGTACACTCTATAAGTATCTCCTCAGTCTCTCCGGTGACAGGATTTTTCCACATATATCGCAAGCGCACACCTGACTCTACCTTATTGACGTTCTGACCGCCGGCACCACCGGAGCGGAAGGTGTCCCACTTGATTTCGCCCTCATTGATTTCTACATCGAAGGCTTCGGCCTCGGGTAGCACCGCTACGGTGGCGGCTGAAGTGTGGACACGCCCCTGCGTTTCAGTGGCCGGCACGCGCTGCACGCGGTGCACGCCGCTCTCGTATTTAAGAGTGCCATAGACATTGTCGCCTGACACGGCCATGATTATTTCCTTAAAACCACCGGCAGCTCCTTCGCTGAAGCTCGTCACCGCAACGTTCCATCCGCGCGACTCGCAATACTTCACATACATCTTGTAAAGGTCACCTGCAAAGATAGCAGCCTCGTCGCCACCCGTACCTCCACGGATTTCAAGTATTGCATTCTTACTATCCTCGGGGTCAGCAGGTATAAGAAGTAGCTTGATTTCTTCTTCAAGGCGGGGGAGAGCTTCATTGGCTTGGTCGAGCTGCTCGCGTGCCATAGCGCGCATCTCGGGGTCAGATTCCGAATCAAGTATCTCTTTTGCTTCCTCAACATTACCGAGCAGATCACGGTAACGGCGTGTTGCACCCGTGAGCTTTTCAAGATCCTTATATTCTTTTGACAACTTGACATAACGCTTCATATCGGCTATCACCGAGGGGTCAGTGATAAGAGTCGATACTTCTTCAAAACGGGATTCAATTCCGTCAAGACGCTGCAGTAGTGAGTTTTCTGACATATCATTTGATGGCGGCAAGTCCGCCGAGTGATGTTTCTTTATAAATTGGTGGAATATCGTGGCCTGTCTGTTTCATGACTTCTACGATTCGGTCAAAGCTTACGCGATGAGTACCATCGGAAAACGCCGCATAGAGATTACTGTCAAGAGCGCGGGCGGCTGCATAAGCGTTTCGTTCGATACATGGAATCTGAACGAGGCCACACACGGGATCACAAGTCAGACCAAGATGGTGTTCAAGACCCATTTCGGCTGAATATTCTATCTGAGCCGGAGTACCTCCGAAGAGCTGTGAAGCAGCAGCCGAAGCCATGGCACAAGCCACACCCACTTCTCCCTGACAACCTACTTCGGCCCCTGATACTGAGGCATTATGCTTGACCACCGCGCCAAATAAACCGGCGGTGGCAAGAGCTCTCAGGATACGTTGCTCTGAAAAGCCCTTGGAAGTCTGAAGATGATATAATACAGCCGGCAATACGCCACATGAGCCACAAGTGGGAGCAGTGACAATTTTCCCGCCGGCAGCGTTTTCTTCGCTTACTGCGAGGGCATACGCATAAAGCAACCCGCGGCTTCGCAAGCTCTGGTTGTGGCCTGACGCATGCATGAGATATGAGACTGCTTTTCGGCGCACACCCAGTCCGCCCGGTAACACACCTTCTGCCTCAATGCCGCGCTCTACAGCTTCACGCATGGTTTTCCACACTTCGGCAAGATAGTCCCATATTGAGGAATCCTCGCATTGAGCTACGTATTCCCAATAGCTCTGTCCGGTGTTTTCGGCCCATTTCTGGATTTCCCCTATTGTGGACATCTCATATACATCATCTACATCAGGGCGGCATTCACCCTCCCTCACAATATCGCCTCCACCTATCGAGTAATAAGTGTCAACCGCGATTTCCTTTCCGTCGGAATCGTAGGCGCGGAATGTCATGGCATTGGGGTGAGCCGGAAGAAATACATCGGGCTGCCACACCATATCGACTGGAGCAATCGGCTGGAGCTGGCCGAGAATGGCCACATCAGTAAGGTGGCCGCGGCCTGTACTTGCAAGCGAACCGTAAAGTATAACTTCAAACCGCGCAACTCCACGGGCTTTCTCGCCGAAGAGTTGCGCTGCTTTGAGCGGCCCCATCGTATGACTGCTCGACGGGCCGTAACCTATTTTATAGATAGACTTTATTGATTCCAATTAGTCAATGAGAGATTTACCGGTCATCTCCGTAGGTTGGGGAAGACCCATGATAGTGAGAAGGGTGGGGGCAACGTCGGCAAGACGGCCGTTCTCTACATGGGCATCCTTGCGAGAGGTGACGTAAACGCAGGGCACGGGATTGAGCGAATGAGCGGTATTGGGGGTTCCGTCGGCATTCACTGCATTATCGGCGTTGCCATGGTCTGCAATAATAATCACTTCGTAATCAGCTTCCTTGGCGGCCTCCACTGTATCTTTAACGCAATCGTCCACAGCCTTAACTGCTTTTTCGATAGCTTCATAAACACCGGTGTGACCTACCATGTCACCGTTGGCGTAATTTACAACTATGAAGTCGTACTTCTTTTCACGGATAGCCTCCACGAGTTTGTCCTTAACTTCGTAGGCGCTCATCTCTGGTTTGAGGTCATAAGTAGCGACTTTGGGCGAAGCCACAAGAATACGCTCCTCACCCTCGTAAGGTTCTTCGCGGCCTCCGTTGAAGAAGAAAGTCACATGGGCATACTTCTCGGTTTCGGCTATATGGAGCTGCTTCTTGTCAAGACTTGAAAGATACTCGCCAAGGGTATTCTCTACATTCTCTTTCGGGAAGAGAATATGAACGCCGGTAAATGATGCGTCGTAAGGCGTCATGCAGTAATACTGAAGTCCGGGAATCACCTTCATTCCGGCTTCGGGTATATCATGTTGTGTAAGGGCTACAGTGAGCTCCTTGGCGCGGTCGTTACGGTAGTTGAAGAAGATTACAGCGTCACCCTCTTTGATAGTGCCGTCGACGGTAGCGTTATTGATGGGCTTGATAAACTCATCGGTGATACCTTCGTCGTAAGATTCCTGCATGGCCTTGACCATATCGGTAGCCTGCTTGCCTTCGCCATCTACGAGGAGGTCATAAGCAACTTTTACGCGTTCCCAACGCTTATCGCGATCCATTGCGTAGTAACGGCCGATGATTGAAGCAACCGTACCGGCTGATTTCTTGCAGTGCTCGGTGACTTCTTCGATAAAGCCCTTACCGCTGCGGGGGTCAGTGTCACGGCCATCCATGAAGCAGTGGATATAGACTTTTTCAAGTCCGTAGCTCTTGGCTATGTCGCAGAGTGCGAAAAGATGATCGAGCGAAGAGTGAACGCCGCCGTTGGAAGTCAGACCCATGAAATGAATTGCCTTGCCGTGGTCACGGGCATAAGAGAATGCACTCTTGATTTCGGGATTTTCATAGATGCTGCCATCTTTGCAAGCTTTATTGATCTTTACGAGATCCTGATAAAGCACGCGTCCGGCGCCTATATTGAGGTGACCCACCTCGGAGTTACCCATCTGACCGTCAGGCAGACCTACGTTCTCACCCGATGCCTGAAGCTCAGAGTGAGGATAGTTGGCCATAAGGTAATCCCAGTAAGGGGTGGGAGTAGAGTAGATTACATCACTTTTAGAGTGGTCGCCGATTCCCCAACCATCGAGAATCATTAACAATGCTTTTTTTGCCATATTTATGGAGATTTAGTTTATTCATTAATAAGGTATAACGCCGGCAGGGTTAAGCTTGTTCGCATATCGAGCGAAGAAGATGGATTTTATTCCACTGGTCATTGAAGTTTAAGCCGCGCGATATGTAGGAACGGAGCTTGAAGCCGCTCATGGGGCTGATGGAAAGTCGCTCGCGGGGAATGAATCTTGATGCATATTCCACAGCTTCAAGAACCTTCTCAGGCGATTCCATCATAGGATTGTGGGCTGAGATTAGTCCCAGGACAACCTGCTTGCGGGGGGCTACATATTTAAGTATCTCAAGCGACTTAAGATTGTCGATGTCAAACGGCAAGTAGAACTTATCGACGTTGAGTCGCTGAAGCATCTGAATCATTATGTTGTCAACCGAAAGTTCGGCACTCCATTCAGGCACGATAGGATTTCCACCCGATATGTAGATCGACTTGACCATATCTTCAGGTAGCCCTTCGAGTGAGCGGTTGATAAGGTCGATTATGCGGTCAAAGAGAGTGACGGGATCCAAACCCGAAGCAATGATGCGACTGAGGAAGTCAGGATTACACAGGCGTCCGGCTACCGTATCGTCGAGCTGAATCTGACGGCATCCGAGGTGGTAAAACTGCTTGATGGTCTGATTGTAAGCCGTTGCAATATCGTCAATAAGGGTATCGGGTGATACATATACGGCTTCAGGCTTGCCCATAGTCATCTTGAGGATGGTACGGTATAGGTCAGTAGGCGATGGGATAGTCTGCTTCAGCTTGGCACGGCCGCCCACAGCGCGGGCAAGTAGTGACAGAGTGTGGAAAAACGGGTGCTCGGGATTGTAAGCGACGCGACCGTCGAATCGCAGCAGGTCAGTCATCACCGGCTCACTCTGGAATATGCTTCCCTCAGTGATATTCTCGCGCTCGATACCGGCAAGACCCATGTAGAAATCCTTGCCCCAGTGGTTGCGGCGGAGTTCGCCGGAGGTCACATATTCAAGGCCTTCCTCGATCTGCTTCTCAACAATTTCGTTGAACGCTTTTTCCTGATAGAGGGCGAGGGTATCGGCCGAAATCTGACCGTTTTCAAATTCCTCTTTTGCCTGGGCAAGATACTCGGGAGCAAGATAGCTGCCCACTACATCATAAGAAAGATTATTAGCCATAACTTTTGACTTATAAATAAAGGCCCGGCTAGATGGAAGCCGAGCCTTGGATATTGCTTAATAGTATAGTCGTTGAAACTGACAGACCGGCACCTGAACTGATGCAGCTGATGCTACTTAAGGATACCGTGCTTGCGGAATACCTTGGTAATCTTCTCGATAGCGGTTGTCACCTGATCCATGGTGTGGGTAGCCATGAGGCTGAAACGGATGAGCGTATCATTAGGAGCCACAGCGGGTGATACCACGGGATTTACGAAGATACCTTCTTCGAGAAGATCGCGGGTGATGGCAAAAGTCTTGAAGTCGTCGCGTATAAAGAGAGGAATGATAGGGGTAGAAGTGTTACCTATCTCAAAACCGGCGTTGCGGAATCCGTCGAGTGCATAGTGCGTGAGCTTCCAGAGGTTTTCCTGACGCTCGGGCTCCTTCTCCATAATGTCGAGGGCTGCGAGAGCAGCAGCTGTAGAGGCCGGGGTAATGGAGGCGGTGAAGATGTAGGA
The DNA here is from genome assembly GCA_964477665.1 of uncultured Staphylococcus sp. GTDB lineage: Bacteria > Bacteroidota > Bacteroidia > Bacteroidales > Muribaculaceae > Duncaniella. The sequence goes on along the minus strand of CAYZFG010000036.1, from coordinate 1,155 downwards.
GCGGGAGTGGTGACGGAGGAAGTTGGTAATCTCCTTGTCGGTAGCTATAAAGCCACCGAGTGAAGCAAATGACTTGGAGAAAGTACCCATGAGGAGATCCACATCGTCGGCCACACCGTAGTGGTGACATACACCGCGACCGCCGGGGCCGAACACGCCGATACCGTGAGCCTCGTCGACCATCACTGAAGCATTGTATTTCTTGGCAAGCTCGGTGATCTTCTTGACGTTGGCCACGTCGCCTTCCATCGAGAATACGCTGTCGGTTACGATGAGTTTCACACGGTCAGGATCGCAGCGCTGAAGCTGGCGCTCCAGTGACTCCATATCGTTGTGCTTGTACTTGAGCTGCTGGCTGAACGACAAGCGGCGACCTTCGATAATCGAAGCGTGATCCTGCTCGTCCCATAGTATATAATCCTCGCGGCCGGTAAGAGTGGAAACTACACCGAGGTTAACTTCAAATCCCGTAGAGTAGATCATTACGTCTTCCTTGCCGGTATACTCAGCCAAGCGGGCTTCGAGCTTCTTGTGGAGGTCGAGTGTACCATTGAGGAAAGGTGAGCCGGCACAGCCGGTACCGTACTTGCGGGTAGCTTCGATGGCAGCTTCCTTGATACGGGGATCGTTGACAAGACCGGTGTAACAGTTGGAGCCAAACATCAGTACTTTGCGGCCGTTGATGATAACTTCGGGATCCTGTTCTGATGAAATAGCGCGGAAATACGGGTATACTCCGGCAGCTTTGGCTTCCTGAGGAGCAGTGTATTTAGCAAGTTTCTGCTGTAAAAGTTTCATAATATCTGTGGTCCTTCTCGTTTGGATTGAAGTGAGTCAGTGAAAATTCGGTGCAAATTTAGCGAATTTCTTTTAAATTTTATTAGCTAATCGTCGGTTTTTGTGCAAAAAAATGTTATCGAGGCTTGACGATCAGCTTATAAACGAGTCTTTGAAACCGAGGAAGTAGAGTATACCGTCAAGTCCTATAGTGGAAATTGACTGGTTAGCGGTCTTTCTCACCTTAGGTTTTGCGTGGAATGCTATACCGAGACCGGCAGTAGAAAGCATCGGGAGGTCATTGGCTCCGTCGCCCACTGCTATAGTCTGTGCTATATTTACGTTTTCCACCTGAGCGATGAGACGGAGGAGCTCGGC
>CAYZFG010000035.1:0-24822 GCA_964477665.1 uncultured Staphylococcus sp. | reverse complement strand
ACCGTGAAGCTACCGAAGGCTTGACCAACGTTGCAAAGCAGCGCACCTACTATTTCGCCATTAATCATCTATGGTAAATACGTCCTAACAAAACGACAAAATCGACAAAATCATATCCATATTTGGCAGTAATGTCGTAAATACGTATATTTGCAAAAACGACATTCTAATTCCACCCACCCTCTCCACCCAATTCGCCGACGGCCTGCCAATGAACACCTCGACCGACCCGACGGCCAACTCCTTCAAATACACCGCCAAAGAGCTCTCCCTCTTCCGCGGCCTCCCCGTCTACGACTACACCGCCCGCCACACCCTCCCCGCCCTCGGCAACACCTTCCGCACAATGGATCCCTACGCCGAAAAATACGTCGGCATCTCCCCCTTCGCCTTCTGCGGCGGCGACCCCATCAACAACTACGACCCGACGGGGATGAATATCGAAGCCATCATTAACAATATTAAGTACGAATATTGTCGCACTGAAAGCGGTGCCTATGCTTTCATGGATGCTGACGGTAACCAATATGCCGGAGGGGATGTATTTGGGGATAATTTGGTAGATGCATTAGATTTAATCCAAACTGGCAAGGTTGGTCAAGAAGCTATTAAATACTTAGTAAAGAGCGATAAAGTCTGTACAATACAAGAAGACACCTACTCCAATTGCAAACATATTGGTAATGGCAATGCCTCAGTTGGCTGGACCGGCAATGGCAAATCTGAATTTACCGGTTACTCCACAAACGAGTATACACCGACCTTTGGAATGGATCTTGCTCATGAGTTAGGCCACACGTTGTCGTATTTTTCAGGTACAAATGACGAAAGCGTATGGTATACTTACAATAATGGAGAAACTGAGAAAGCTGTAAGTCGAGATGATATATTCGCTTGCCGATTTGAGAATTTTGTAAGAGCGGAAAATTCACTGCCATTACGGACATATTATTCCGGATATGAACAAGACGGTATCTTGTATCCGCATCCACAATCATTTGTCTTACAACCTATAAATATTGCTTACGACATAATTTGTAATAAACAAAAATCACAACAATGAGATCTATTTTTTTATTATTTATCGTATTATTAGCGTGTTCACAACGTAATGGCTTGGTAAATCCTGAAGCTTCTCACTATGATAAATGGAGTGGTGAAAGATTGCCTGCTTCTATTTCACTTTCTGATTTCTTAATCTTAAGTCATAATGGTTATCAAGGTGAAAATTCTATATATAATTATAATGATTCTACTTTACATGATTTCTATATAAATACAGCTCGTGACACAATCTTTATAAAAAGCGAAGGAGTCAGAATTTCCAGCGTGGAGATATCAAATCTCTTAGCAGCATGGGGAAAAGACAGGTTCTCTTATGCAAGCGAAGCATTACTTTTCAAGAAAATTAAAAGTGACACCTTGAAATCATTTATCTTGAACACGCACTCAGAATTCTTGGATTTAGTTCAATCTTGGGATACTACACAATTAAGATCAATCGAAAGGTCTTTCCGCAATTCGGCCCATACAAATTCAGTACTTTATAGAATAATATTTAATAATGGGCACTACAAAACTGATAAGTTTAACTTTAAGGACTTAAGACTCCCTCACTTAGAAAAGGATGGATCCGAAAACCATGATGTTACTTATACTGTATTAATCGACAACTAAATACAACTCATAATAATTTTATATTGTCAGTAAATAGGTTAGTTCTAAGAATTAGTTTGTATTACGACTCTAGATGGATACTTGTAAGATTCAATCCTTCTCAGGTGTGAGCAGCATCTACCCTCATACCCAATCATACGTTCCTATGGGAAATAGATCTGCTTTTTATAATTACCCCAAATCAAATATGAAATGAAAAATTTCTTATTCTTTATCTGGGTTGCACTTATTCCGTCGTTGTTCGTTCAGAGCCAGTGTTATGATTTAAATACATCTACTAACTCAATTAATAATGATTCTTACTCTTTATATAGTGTCATTCAGGGTATCGCGGACTCGTATTTCGTGAATACGCCGCAAGAATTTTTATATCCTGAAAACATGTTGAAAGATACGGCGCTGAAGAATTTCAGGGTCAATGCTCATAGCGATACCATATTTATAAAGAAAGAAGTTATTACCACTGAGATTGTCAACCATGATTATTATTACTTAGTAGCGTGGAATAGAAAGGGGGAGTTTGTATATATCTCTAACCGGCCTTTTTACTCTACTTTGGCACAAAAAATCAAGAAATACAAGCACGAATTTCTACGCATGGTTGAAGACTGGGATACAACAGCGTTGAGAAATAAAGAGACACGCCTGCAGGCCAGCGCTTATCAGCCTACTTATATTACCCGCATCACAGTGAAGCAAGGCAAAACAGAATTTGACACATTTAAATTTCGTGATCTTGACATTCCTTATAAAAATGATACCGGCGAGATGCAGATAAATACAAGTTATAATCCACTATACCAGTTTTTTGATAATTGAAAGATACAACTTCTTTTTACCATCCTCCTGATGCAGTCATTTATAACAAATAGCAATAAATGGATTGATATTTCCTCGTTGTATATCCTTTTCTGCTTTTCCTTGATACCGGTTTGCTTCCCCGTAGCCGGTGGTAAGGGATTGTATACAGGTGTGACTATATTGTATCCGTTGGCTATGTGTCAAGTGGCAATGTTGATGCTCTCAGCACACTTGGTATCAACAAGATATAACCTGAGATTGACGGCTGCTTCGGTTTTAGGTTTTATTCTGTCAGTGCTCGTAGCCCGCATCATCACGGCAATACCTTTGCGTGGATTCTTATGGCCTCTCGGCATCATTGTGCCTCTTATAGCGGGGGTAAGGATGTGGAATGCGTTTGACGGAAGATTCCTTAAATTTGCCGCGAGAGGGCTTACTATATTGTTTGCTCTGCTGGGGTACTTCGGGATTGCGATATTTGGCGGGGACTTTTTCTGAGGGGGATTTTATGTTGTATAACATACGGCTGAGGGGTGGTGGATTGGGTGGGATTGAGTAAATTTGCATCAGGGTGCGGTGCGCACCTATACTTAACTATAAAATCTATCCCATGAGTATTAAAAAGCTGCTGCTCGGCGATGAAGCTCTTGCCTTGGGCGCTATCAATGCCGGCTTGTCGGGGGCTTACGCCTACCCCGGCACTCCTTCTACCGAGATTCTTGAATATGTGCAGGGCAATGCCGTGGCCCGCGAGCGTAAGATACATTCCCACTGGTCGTCAAATGAAAAGACGGCCGTGGAGGAGGCGCTCGGCATGTCGTTTTGCGGCAAGCGCTCCATAGTGGCGATGAAGCACGTGGGGCTCAACGTGGCCGCTGACCCGTTTGTCAACTCGGCCATGACGGGAGCCAACGGCGGAATGCTTGTCATCTCGGCCGACGACCCGTCGATGCACTCGTCGCAAAACGAGCAGGACTCACGCTTCTACGCTCAGTTTGCCCTCCTGCCCGTGCTTGAGCCGTCGACTCAGCAGGAGGCTTATGATATGGCCGCTTACGGCTTCGACCTCTCGGAGCGGATGAAAGTACCCGTGATGGTGCGCATGGTGACCCGTCTGGCCCACTCCCGCGCCGTGGTGGAAGCTCATGGCGAGGCAGCCGCCGAGAATCCCCTCTCCTACCCTGCCAATCCCCGCCAGTGGGTGCTGATGCCGGGCAACTCGCGCGTGCGCTACCGTCAGCTCCTCGATGATTATAAGGCAATGGAAAAGGAGGCCAAGGTGTCGCCTTTCAATAAACTCACTCCCGGCACTGACCGTCGCACAGGCATACTTGCCTCGGGCATCGCAGCCAATTATGTAGATGAGTGCTTCGCCGACGGCTGTCCGTTCCCCATGCTGAAAATTTCGCAATATCCCCTGCCCCGTAAGCTCGTGGAGCAGCTGGCCGACGCCTGCGACGAGATACTCGTAGTGGAAGAGGGCCAGCCGGTGATAGAGCGCGCTCTGCGCGGAGTGCTTGACCGCAGCTTGAAGGTGCGCGGCAAGCTCGACGGCATCCTGCCGCTCACGGGCGAACTCACCCCCGACAGCGTGGCCGAGGGCATAGCCAAGCTCCACCCCGAGATGCGCGATAGGCTCGTAGCAGAGGCCGCAGCACCGTCAGAACTCGTCGTTCCCCGTCCGCCGGCCTTGTGCCAGGGATGCGGCCACCGCGACGTATATGCGGCGCTCAACGCAGCGCTTGAGGAATTTAAGGACGCTAAAGTGTTTGGCGACATAGGTTGCTACACACTGGGCTGGCTCGCGCCGTTCAACGCCATCGACACCTGCGTGGACATGGGAGCCTCAATCACCATGGCCAAGGGAGCCGCCGACGCCGGACAGCGCCCCGCCGTTGCGATAATAGGCGACTCCACTTTCACCCATTCCGGAATGACCGGACTGCTCGATGCCGTCAACGAAAATACCCCCATGACCGTGATTATCTCTGACAATCTCACCACCGGCATGACCGGCGGCCAGGACTCGCAGGGCACGGGCAAAATCGAGGAAATATGCTTAGGCTTAGGCGTTGACCCCGAGCATCTCCACACCATCGACGCCCATCCCCGCAAAGTCGAGGAGATGAAAGAGCTCATGGCCCGCGAGATGGCCTACGAGGGACTCTCAGTGATAGTATCGCGCCGCGAGTGCATCCAGACCGCCCGCCGCCACGCCCGCAGTAAGAAATAACACCCACCACTCTCACTTAATCATCATGAAATCAGATATAATACTCGCCGGTGTAGGCGGTCAGGGAATACTCTCCATAGCCACCATACTCGGCGCCGCAGCCCTCGCCGAAGGGCTTTACCTGAAGCAGGCCGAAGTCCACGGCATGAGCCAGCGCGGCGGCGACGTAATGTCGTGCCTGCGCCTCAGCTCTTCGCCCATCGCCTCTGACCTCATCCCGCAGGGAAAAGCTGACCTCATCGTGTCGCTCGAACCCATGGAAGCGCTCCGCTACCTGACTTTCCTCGCCCCTGACGGCTGGATTGTGACCAACACCGTGCCGGTGATCAACACCGCAGGCTACCCCGACGCCGCCTCCCTTACCGCTGACCTCGCCTCGCGCCCCCGCACAGTGGCATTTGACATGGACGCCGTAGCGGCCGAAGTCGCCTCGCCCCGTGCCTCAAATATGGTATTGCTCGGCGCCGCATCCCGCTTCATCGACATCCCCGAGGCCAAGATTGAAGAAGGAATCCGTGCCGTATTCGCCTCCAAGGGCCAGGCGGTGGTCGATAGCAACATCGCCGCATTCCGCGCCGGCCTCAAAGCCGCCGAAGCCATTGCAAAGTAACACGTAACACCTTGATACAGTGAACGCCATATCCCCCGCTCAGCTTGCCGACGAGATGAAGGCCACAGGAATCGTCAACATCAGTTCGGCCACCATACGCCAGATTTCAGCCCTCGCCTCGCGCCTCGAACGCCTCATGGGCGAGCCCTTCGTGCACCTCGAAATGGGCAACCCCGGCCTCCCCGCCTCGCCCATAGGTATCGAAGCCGAGATCTCCGCCCTCAGCGCCGGCATCGCCAACGTCTACCCCAACATTGCCGGCATGCCCGCACTGAAAGAAAACGGCAGCCGCTTCATGAAGGCATTTCTCGACCTCGACATTCCGGCCCGCTGCATCATCCCCACCGTGGGCTCAATGCAGGCCACATTCACGCTCTTCCTCCTGCTGGGGCAGCGCCTGCCCGGCCGCGACACCATCCTCTTTCTCGACCCCGGGTTCCCCGCCCAGCACAATCAGGTTAAGCTCTTGGGACTCAATCAGGTATCGCTTGACATGTATGACTGCCGCGGCGAAGCCCTCGAAGCGCGCCTTGACGAGATACTGTCAAAAGGCAACGTCACCGCCCTGCTCTACAACAACCCCAACAATCCCGCGTGGACCAATCTCACCGACGTAGAATACGCCATCCTCGCCCGCATGGCCGAGAAGCACGACGTGATTATCATCGAAGACCACGCCTACATGGGCATGGACTTCCGCTCGCGCTACGGCTTGCCCTATCAGGAACCCTTCGTGCCCACGGTGGCAAAGTGGACTGACCGCTGCATAATGCTCGTATCAGCCTCCAAGATATTCAGTTACGCCGGCCAGCGCATCGCCATGGTGTGCATGACGCCCGCCGTGGCCGACCGCACGTATCCCGCGATCGAGGAGTTTTACGAGATGCCCACGTTTATCGACGCCTACATCTTCGGGGTGCTCTATTGCGCCTCATCGGGCACCTCCCACTCCGCCCAGCACGCCTTTGCCGCCATGCTCGGCGCTGCTGTCGACGGGAAGCTCGACTTTGTGGCCGAGACACGTGAATACGGCCGCCGCGCCGCGATAGCGCGCAAGCTCTTCATCGACAACGGTTTTCACCTCGTCTACGCCCTCGACGGCGACCGCACTATCTCCGACGGATTTTTCTTCACCATGGGCTATCCCGGCATGACCGGCGCCGACCTTCAGGCCGCCCTGCTCCGCTACGGCATATCCACCATCTCGCTCCCCTCCACGGGCAGCCTCCAGGAAGGCGTCAGGGTATGCGTCAGCCTGCTTTCGGGCGATGATTCCTTCGCCCGCCTGGGCGAGCGCCTCGCTATGTTTCACCGCGACCATCCGGTCGCCAAGTAATCGCTTATACAATGACTTTCAATAACATAATGACCGCCGACGAGGCCGTAAAGCTCATAAAGAGCGGCGACCACGTATATATTCAGGGCAGCACCTCCATCCCCGAGACACTCGTAGATGCCATGACCCGGCGCGGCCATGAGTTGCGCGACGTGGTGCTCCACTCGGGCTTCTCCGTATCGGAACGCGAGGCTCCATATTGTCGCCCGGAGTATAAGGACTCGTTTTTAGTCGACACCTGCTTCGTGTCAGGCAACGTGCGGCGCTGGATAGCCGAGGGCTACGGTGCCACCACTCCCCGCTTCCTCGGCGAGGTGCCACAGCTATTCCGCAGCGGCGTGTGGCCGGTGGATGTGGTGCTCCTCAACTGCTCGATGCCCGATGCCGAGGGCTACGTGAGCTACGGTGTGAGTGCTGACCTTGCCGTGTCGGCTACGGAATGTGCCAAGGTAGTCATCGCCCAGTTGAATCCCCACATGCCTTTCAGCTACGGCGACCCTGTGATACATATCTCCAAGATCACTGCCGCCGTGCAGGTCGACGACCCACTCGTAGAAGTACCTACCCCCGAGCCGGGTGCCGTGGAGACTGCTATAGGCAATGCCGTGGCGGAGCTTATACCTGACGGCGCCACGCTTCAGATAGGCGTGGGCGCGATACCCAACGCCGTAATCCGCGCCCTGCGCGACCACAAGCATCTGGGACTGCACACCGAGGCGATGACCGACGGCGTGCTCCCCCTCATCGAGAGCGGCGTGATCGACAATTCGATGAAGAAAATCTATCCCGGCAAGTCAGTGGCATGTCTGGCTTTAGGCTCGCGAAGGCTATATGACCTGATGAACTATAACAAGGATATGATATTCAAGGATGTAGCCTACACCAACGATCCCTTTATAATCGGCGCCAATCCCCGCGTGGCGGCCATAAACTCATGCCTTGAGATAGACCTTACGGGTCAGGTGTGTGCCGACTCGATAGGCACGCGCATATTCTCGGGCGTAGGCGGCCAGCATGACTTTGTCTACGGCGCATCGCGCAGCGAGGGTGGCATCTCGGTCATGGCCATGACATCAACCACCGGCAAGGGCATAGGCAAGATCAAGCCCGTACTCACCCCCGGCGCCGGAGTAGTGACCACGCGATTCCAGACCAACTATGTAGTGACCGAGCACGGAGCCGTCAACCTCCTGGGCAAGTCGCTCCCCGAGCGCGCCCGACTGATGATCTCCATCGCCAATCCCGCTGACCGTGAAGCCCTCGACCGCGCCGCCCGCGACCGCTTCGGCTACTCCTACACCCGCCTGAAATAACCACCTATGGAGCGGGGGTCGCCGCCCCCCCGCTCCATATCGGTCCACCCACTTTATCACTTGTAACTCTGAAATTTGATTTAAAAATTTCAGAATTTTTCATTTTTAAGTGAATCATTCCCGACAGGGAGACTTAGAGAAGGTGTCTGCATCTTTCCCTCCACAGCCGAAGCGCGTTTGACGTTGGATATCACATAATCGGCCAGTTCGCCAAGCGTAACTTGCCCGCGACTGTCGTGGAGCTTTTTGAGAAGATAATATGTAAACATTCCATGCCCCTCGTCGTGAAGAGGTTGGGCGGTCTCTGTACCCTGCGAGGCTGAGAAAATCACAAGATTTCCTTTTGCGGCCGCAGGCTTGGCCTTGATAGCCACGCCGCGTGTCTGCGTGAGCATATCGCCCTCACGTCCGGCACCGCTGAAGCAGGCATCGAGCAGCAGCACGGTCCTCTTCGACGGCAAGGCAGCAAGCTCATCGGCAAACTCGCTCAACGACAACCCCGAATGGGGATCATCAGCATACCCGTCGACCGGCAGCAGATAAGCATCACGCGAACTGTCGTCAGGCACACCATGGCCGGCATAATATACCAATATGTCAGCCTCCCCGTCATACGCGCGAGCCACGTCGCCCAGACGGCGCAGGTAATATCGGAAATCGTTGAGTGTGGCATCCTCGACACGGAAGATATTCTTCTCAGGAATTCCTAACGTCTTGGTAAGGTAAGAGCTCAATACCTGTCCGTCCTGACGGGCATAGGGCACGCCTGATGTACGGTTGTAGTTCTCGTTGGATATCAGTAGCGCAAAAGTCTTGTTGCGGGAGCCTGAAACACCAGCAGGAATATCGGTATCGATTACCGACTTTCGGGTCGGTGTAGCCTGAGGCCCCACGCCTGACTTGCCATCACCTGCCGATACCGACCGCTTCTCTACCTGAGCAGTCTTTTTCTCGATGGCCGAACCGCCGGTCACCGTAGTTCCCGCTACGGGAGCCTTAATATCAGCTATCGATATTTGGGCAAGGTCACCATCTGTTATTTCAAGAGGAGAGAAGTTATAGTCAATTTCGGTCATGGTATAGTTTACGTTGCCTTTGCCGTCATAAACATATTTCTTGGGATAGTCACCGAAGAACGTCACTTTCGATAATCCCACAGTGGTCTCCGATACAGGTACGAACTCATATTCAGCAGAACCGGCTATCATCTCCCAGTCGCGCTTGAAAGCTGCTGCCTCGCCTTGGGGTACCTTGAGCAATATGTCGCCTAAATCGGGCGATGAGATCATAAACGTCTGGTTATCGGCATCGTAGGGCTTCAGTATGAGTTTTTGCTTCTTCATATCGGCCTTACGGGCGGCAATCTTTTCGGCAAAATATTCGTTCATCTTTTTGGTGCGCAAGGCTGTATAGTCTACCTTGGCTTTCTCCACCACTGCCGAGAGAGCGGAATTATACTCATCAGAGAGTTTCTTCACCATTGCGGCACGTGTTTTCTCGTTGACGCGGGCCTGCCACTGAGAGGTGGACTCAAACTCCCCTTTCTTCTGCCACTCCTCAACCTTTTTCTCTATCAACCGGCGAGCCTCCTCGGGAGTAGAGGCATCAAGACCGGCAGTGCGCTCGGCAAGAAATTCATTCCATGACGGTGTGGAATAATCCACGTAGGCCGTCACACCTTGTTCCTTCACTCTCGATACAGGTGTAGATATAACTGCCGTAGCCGGTACAGCTGCTTTCAATGCCTTGGGATACACAGCGTTTTCATCGGCTAAGTATACTGTCGTTATCTTACTCTGGCCTTTAAAAGTAGTTTCAGTGAGTTTGGTAGGTATATTGCCCTTGAATATTATAGTCTTGATTGAAGGATGATCCTCCTCTTTGTAAGCACCATATCGAAACCCTTCAGCACTGAAAGCATTCCCCTCCAATACACATCCTCCATTGACTATGAGAGTATCAAAATCACATCTGCCGAGAGCATTGTGTCCCACTATCATACCGGCCGGCAATTCGAGAGTGCCCGAAATACCTGATTCTTCAAACGCCCAACTTTCCAATTCTATCGGATGATTGAAATGCACTTCTATCTTACTGTTACTGAAAGCATGCATACCAATCTTTTCAAGTGTGGACGGAAGTGTGACTTTTATAGGTTCGACATCCTTTTCATATTGACGATAGCCTGAAAATGCACTGCCACCTATGTAAGTGATTCCTTCCGATATAATCAACTCTTTGATACGGGCTTTTTTTAACTTAGAGTGAAACAGATTATTACTTGCGCTGAAATCATTTATCGGCCCGGAGCCCTCGATGATGAGAGTTCCGTCGGGACGCAACTCATAGGTAATGGTCTTGGTAAGTTTTTTCTTATCCGCCGCATTGGTGGATACCGTCACTGCAAAGAAAAGCAATATTATAGCTGCAATCGATCGAAATTTCATATCTTTATTGAGTTATTTGTGCAAAGATAATCAAAACTAAATAAAAGCTGCTGTTTTCATGACCAAAAATGGCTTAACTACTTTATACATAATACAAAATATATAATGCAAACCAATGGTGCGCGCAGCTATGGAGCGGGGGGCGCCGACCCCCGCCGCACCGACTACGGCGATGGATGGTGCACGACCACGGCGATGTAATCGGCTTGCCGCTTCACTCTGCGATGAATGGTGCGCCGGGCGTAGGGACGTCGCTGTGCGACGTTTCCGGGAGGTGCAATACGCTATTATTCTGTTACGCAGCAAGTTACCACCGGCTCTTCGAGGAAACGTCGCACAGCGACGTCCCTACACCCGACACACCATTTATCGCCGTAGTTATCGCCGTTGCCTCTGCGGCGGGGGTCGGCGACCCCCGCTCCATATCCGCTCTCCACTCTCCACTTTATCACTTGTAACTCTTACCTGTGACCTGAGCCAACTGTGGCAGCCGCTCAACTTCGCTTTCAGTGCCGGAATTGAAATCAATCTTGGAAATATGGCGGTTGATACACAGGCTTTTATAGGCATGATACCTTACGAAAAGGGTAATCACGGCATCATCTACCGTCAGGCCGGTATCACGGCGCAGGTAGCCGTGACGGCTAAGTATTTCTTCTGACAATTCTCCCTTTTGGGAAATTTTTGGTAAGGATCGCTGAGATTATTGGGAGTTTTTACTATATTTGTAGACAATTATGAACAATATAGTAAATCTGTCGCAGCTCGTCGACATCTCGCAGTACTCCAAGGAGTTTTCGCACCTTGCCGACGATTACATATTTTCTCACTTCCACTCGTCGGCCGACTTGCCACCCATCTCCTCGGGTCCTATCAAGATCGACGGACTGAGCTGGATGCTTTGCTATGAGGGCAACATCACGCTCAACGTGAATCTGGAACATTTCTCGGTGCATAAAAACATGCTCCTGCTCACCAATCCCGAGTCAATCATCGAAATCAAGGAGGTGGGTGCCGGGCCGGTGGATTTCTACACGCTATTCATCTCGCGCGAGTTTATGCGCGACATAAACCTCGACGTAAATATCCTCTCCACAATCCCCCGCCCCAAGGACGGCCACCGCATACCGTGCATAGAGATTTCGCCCGACGATGCGACGCTCTTCCGCCACTACTTCGAGCTGCTGCATCACAATACCACTCAAAACCGCGACGACCTCTACGTGCGCTCCATAGCCCGCTGCATCATCGCCGCGCTCTGCTACCAGCTCATTCAGTCGGCCCGCGACAAAGCCGACGCCGAACAGTCGAGCGAGACACAGGCCACTCCGCGCCCTCGCCGCAACACTTATGTAGATGACTTCATCTCACTTCTCCACCTCCACCACCGCTCGCAGCGCTCGGTGGCATTTTACGCCTCAAAGCTCTTTATCTCACCCAAATACCTGTCGCTGGTGATAAAGAAAGCCACGGGGAAGTCGGCCGCGGAGATGATCGACGAGTTTGTGATACTCGAAGCCAAAAATCTGCTGCGCTTCTCGGGCAAAAACATCCAGCAGATAGCCTACGAATTGAATTTCCCCAACCAGTCATCGTTCGGCAAATATTTCAAGCACCTTACGGGCATGTCACCCACGGAATACCAGCGCACATGAATCGACTCACCACCACCCTGCTCCTGCTGCTCGCCGCCATCCTCCCGGCACTCTCACAGCCTGCCGACAGCATCGCCCCGCTGCGATTTCCCACAGCCGGAATAGCCGCTCCCGCCGCCGGAGTGGTGACAGCCTATACCCTCAGCCGCATTTACCCCCACGGCCCATTTACCGTGACCCACCCCGGCGAACACTCATCGCGCGGCACGGGAGTGATGCAATACGCTCCTATAGCCGTACCATGGGTGCTGAAAGCTGCCGGCGTACACACCCGCTCATCATGGGCGCGCATGGGTGTGGCGCAAGGCACCGGAATAGTGATAAATGCCGCCCTCGTGTGGGGACTCAAGCACACCATCGACTCTCCGCGCCCCGACGGCACTGACTCCCGCTCCTTCCCCTCAGGCCACTCGGCATGGGCTTTTGCCGGAGCTACGATGATAGAGCGCGAGCTCGGCGGTACATCGGAATGGTACACATGGGGCGCCTATACATTTGCCTCGGCCATAGCCATGGAGCGAGTGATCGACGCCCACCACTATCCCACCGACGTGATGGCAGGCGCGTCGATAGGCATTCTCGCCACCCACGCCGGTTATTTCCTCGCCGATCTCATCATGGGGCGACGCGGAATCGAGCACACTGCTCCAGCTTTCACGCGCCCTGACCATCTCACCCCCGCCCTATTTCTCGACAATACCCTGAGGCTCCCGCTCGGCCCCGCCACAGCAGCCCCGGGCATGAATATCGAGCGACGGCCCGCACTCATCACCGCAGTAGGCTACGAGCAGCCCGTGAGCCGCGCTGTATCGCTCTCAGCCGCCGCAGAGGTGGAATCCATGCCCCTCGCACTCGCCACGCCCGAGAATCGCTTTATTTCGGGTCCTCTGACGTCGGCGGGCGTGACCGCGCAGGCCAACATGTATTTTCCCCTTTCGCAGCGGTTCACTTTTGCCGCTTCGGCCACGGCAGGATGGCAGTTGCATTTTAATCTCCACGGCACTGACGGCGCTCTCACCGCCGGGCGCGCCACGCCGCTCGCTCGCCTGCGCGCATCGGGCATATGGCACCTGAGCCGCCACCTGTCGACCGGTGTCTCGGCCGGACTTCAGGCCTCGCATTACAGTTTCACGGTGGCCGACTGCGGCTCTACGAGCGGCACGGCTTTATCACTCCTGCTTTCAGTATCGACGCGCTATGAGTTCTGACGCTTCTTCATCCACGCCCATCACCACGGCCGAATTTACCGACCTTATACTTGAGCAACTGCCCTTTACGCCCAACGCCCAGCAGCGGCTCGTGGCCGAAGCGCTTTCACGTTTCTGCTCGGCATCGACCCCCAGCGACTCGGTGTTTATCCTGGCCGGATATGCCGGCACGGGTAAGACGTCGCTCATAGGTGCTCTGGTCAAGGCGCTGACAGCCATACGCATACCGGTGGTGCTCCTCGCCCCTACGGGCCGCGCCGCCAAGGTATTCAGCACCTCGGCCTCATATCCCGCATCCACCATCCACCGCCGCATATATTACGGCGCCACGGGGCGGCTGCTCGAACATTCACGCATTGTGCGCGGCAACAAGACTCCCGGGGCGGTATTCATAGTCGACGAGGCCTCGATGATAGGCGACTCCACTGCCGACGCCGAGGGCAATCCGGGCTCGGGTCTGCTCGAAGACCTTCTGCAACACGTGTTTACGGGCGAAGGTTGCCGACTGATACTCTCGGGCGATACAGCCCAGCTTCCTCCCGTGGGCACCGACCTCTCCCCTGCCATGAATCCCGAAAAGCTCAAGGAAATGGGGCTCCACGTGTCGCGCGCCACGCTCACCGACACCGCCCGCCAGCAACGCAACTCGGGTATACTGCGCAACGCCACCCTGCTCCGCCGCTCGATGCTCGCCGAGCCTCTCCCCCGCCCGCGCCTGCTTTCGGCCGGACTCGACGACGTGGAGGTGATTACCGGCGAGGATATAATCGACGTGATAAGCCAATGCTACAGCCGCGACACGGCCGACGAGACTATGCTCATCACGCGCTCCAATAAGCGCGCCGTGGCCTTCAATCTGGCCATACGCTCGCAGATTCTCTACAGCGAGGAGGAGCTGTGCCGCGGTGAGCGACTGATGGTGGCGCGCAATAATTACATGTACTCCACCAAAATCAAGGATCTCGACTTCATAGCCAACGGTGATATGGCAATCGTGACGCAAGTCAATGCCACCGAGCGACGCTACGGTTTCCACTTCGCCGACGTCACGCTGCGCCTCACCCATCACGATAAGGAGATAGACTGCAAGATAATCCTCGACACGCTCACGAGCGAAACTCCGTCGCTCACCCGCGAGCAGATGCAACGGCTTGCCATGGCCCGCATGGATGACCCGGAAGTGAATCCTCCCGGCACACCCGACTCAACCCGCCTGTCGCGCCTGCGCAGCGACGAGTATTTCAATGCTCTGCAAGTGAAGTATTCCTATGCCATCACCTGCCACAAGGCCCAGGGCGCACAGTGGCGCAACGTAATAGTGGATCTCGGGGGCATAGCCGACGAAGCACTCGGACTCGACTTCTACCGCTGGCTCTACACCGCCACATCACGCGCCACGCGCCGCCTCTACTACCTCAACCCCACCATCCAAGTCGACGATTCCAAGCCGGAGTGATTTCGGTTGTAGGGACGTCGCTACAATTGAATTGATTACTTAGAACGAAAACATGCGGCCCTTGTCGCCGGTGGCGGGGGCATCGGGAGAGGGAGCTGCGGCGGTAGTGCCGTTTTTCACCTGCTCCACGAGCTTGCGGTCGCGGCGATAAGCGGGAGCCTTTTCAAGGATGTCGCATATCTCATCATCGTCGAGCTGATTGTCGGCGAGGATGATATAAGAAGCGCGCTCCTTGCCGCCGATAAGATTGTCGATCTTGCCCTTGCCGTATTCCTCGGTGATACGGTTGTCGTCGATGGTATCACCACCTGTCTTGGGCTTCGGTTCCTCCTTGGGAGCGGGTCCGAAGCGGAAGGTTTTGTCGTCAATACCCTTAGGCTCGTCGGGCTTGGCCTCAACGGGCTTGGGCTCCTTGCGGTCCTTGATAGTTACGTCAAACCCGGTGGCGAGGATCGTCATCTTGACCTTATCGCCGAGCGATTCGTCGAATGCCACACCCCATATAACCTTCACGTCGGGGTTGATCGACGAGATGAAATCGGTGATTTCGTTGACCTCCGACATGCGGAACGTATTTTCAGCCTCACGCGAGAAGAAGAGGTTGAAGAGCAGTCGCTTGGAGCCCATGATGTCGCGGTCCTTGAGCAGAGGCGAATTGAGGGCGTCCTCGATAGCCTTGGTGACGCGATGCTCACCCTCGCCGTAGCCCGACGAGATGATGGCAGCGCCGCCATTGCGCAGCGTAGCGTTTATATCCTTGAAGTCGAGGTTGATATGACCTGTAGAAGTAATGATTTCGGAGAGCGAGCGGGCAGCCACGGCAAGAGTATCGTCGGCCTTACCGAAGGCGTTGATGAAGTCGAGATCGCCGTAGATGTCGCTCAGGCGCTCGTTGTTGACCACAAGGAGCGAGTCAACGTGCTTGGCCATCTCATCGGCGCCCGCTATGGCCTGACGTATCTTCCACTGACCCTCGAAGAGGAAGGGGATAGTCACGATGCCTATGGTGAGCATACCCTTCTCGCGGGCGATACGAGCCACTACAGGAGCTGCACCTGTACCGGTACCGCCACCCATTCCGGCGGTGACGAATACCATCTGCGTCTCGTCGTCAAAGAGGGTAGCGATCTTGTCGGCACACTCCTCGGCATACTGGCGGGCAACCTCAGGGTCGCCGCCGGCGCCCAGGCCGTCGCCTATCTCCATGCGCAGGGGCACCTTGGAGTTCTGGAGAGCCTGACGGTCAGTATTGATGTTGACAAACGACACCTCGCGGATACCGGTCTTGTACATGTGATCGACGGCATTGTTACCGCCGCCACCCACGCCGATGGCCTTGATGTAGACGCGGTGGGTCGGGGTCTCGGTGAAGAAATCCTGAGCGTTATCGAGATTGTCGATGGGGCTTGTGATATTGTGGTTGTCCATAATCGGATGCTGAGTATTATTCTGAGTTAATGGAATTTAGCTATTATTGTGATTAGATATAAGATGGTTTTTATTCCTCATCGTCATCCTCATCTTCACCCACGGGTTCAGAAAGGAGATTGGCTACACGTTGAGCCAATATCTGTCCCCATCGTCCTATAAGGCCGGGCTTGGCGGGTTTCTGAGGTTCGGGCTCGGGTGCCTGAGGCTTAACCGGCTCAACCTTCGGCTCCACTTTATGCTCCGCCGGCTTGACCTCGGGCTGCGGGGTGACAGGGCGGGGAGTGTAGGGCTGAGCGGCAGGTGTTGCGGCAGGCTTCTGAGGCTCCTCAACGGTCTTGACCGGCTCGGGCATAATGACCGGCGTGGTCTCGGGCACAAATACCGGCTCCTGCACGTTGCGCGGCATGCACTGCTCGGGCTCGGCAGCGGCGGCAGCGAGTATGGCTATCACATCCACGGCGTCGCCTGAGGTGATACGGCTATCGTTGATGCGCACCTTGGCACCGGGAACACCGGCGCGCACTTTCATGCCGGTCTCGGTCTGTAGGCGCTGATTGAAGTTGGTCAGGCGGGCACCGCGACCCACTATCACAATGCCTGCGGGCAACAGTTCAGCGCTGAAACCGGCCGCCTTGATGCGGGCGGCAATATTTGCTATAATCTCACCGGCGCGGGCCGATACGTAATTGTTGACCTCGGTAAAGTCCTGACCGCTGCCTTGGTATGACGAAGCGGGAGCCGACTGGTCAGCCAGCGGCTGAGCATTTCCACCGGAAATCTTGAGCTCCTCGGCGCTCTCTTCAAGATGATTGAGCGCGGTAATGTCGCGGGTGATGTTGCGCGAGCCCATGGGGAGAGTGGCAAGATACTGGAGCACGCCGTGCTTGTAGATTGAGATGGTAGTGGTCTCGGCACCGAAGTCGACCAAAGCACAACCCAGACGCTTCTCATCAGAGAGCAGCACGAGGTCGGCCTCGGCGATCTGACGCACGAAGAAGTCGACGATGCGGAGCCCCAGGCGCTCCTTCACCACATGATTGAGGTTGCGCCATATCTGATTGCGCAGCGAGATCACATTGAGCTTGGCCTGAATCTGATGGCCGTAAGTGCCCACGGGACGCGATACGGGCGCATTGTCGACGCGGAACTCGCGCGGGGTGACATCCACCACCTTGCGGTCCTCAAGCGGCTGCTCAAGCGCTTCCTTGGTGATATCCTCGATAAGCGCGGCGGTGATCTCCATTTCGTCGGGGAGACGGCGATCCACCTCCACCACCTTCGACATCAGCGAGCGGCCTCCCACCGAGAGATACACACCCGTGATGGTGCGGTCAGGCACCCGGGCTTCGAGACGCTTGATGACGGTAGTGATAGCCTCGGCCACCTCGGCAACGTTGCGTATCAGGCCGTAGCGCACGCTATCGGTGAGCTTTTCCTCTTCGATTGCTTTCACTGTGAGCGCGCCGGTGGGTTCTACTTCACCGATGGCTCCTTTTATTTTCGAGCTGCCTATCTCAAGGGCGACAATAAGTTTTTCTTCCATAGCTGATGTGTGTCAGGGGATATGTGGTATAACGGAGGGATTTATTCAGGGATTGGGTTGCTTGGTGGTTTTGGCGGGAATAGGTTTCTCGCTGTGGGCCTGCTGGCCGGGGAGAGTGCGGCCGGGCGCCACATTCTCGGCGGTAAGCATCACGGTGGTATCCACGGCCTCGTCATCGTCGAGCCCTAAGGCTCTGATGGGGTCAAGATTCTTCTTGCGGCGCGTAGCCACGATCTGGCCGCTCCACTTGAGCGAGATGGTATCGTAGGCATCGTAGCCGCGGCGGCTGAGCACCTCGGTGTAGAATCGGTTGAGGCGGTGAAACTTGTCTTTCAGCCCGTCAGGCGACCCGAGGAGTATCACATGGTCGCGTATGGCGGGGATGAGCACTACATCGGCGGGCGACTTGACCTCGATCATGGTCACGAAGCGGCTCCATAGCGAGTCAGCAGCGATAAAGTCCACCAGTGGCAGAAGGCTCTCGGGGGTAAAGAGAGTGTCGGTCTCGGGGAAATGGCCGGCTATCACGGGCACATCCTTGTGGTAGCGGGCTGTGGCAGCCACGCGCTTGCCCGAGCGGTTGATGTAGTAGGAGCGGTCGCCGTCAAATATGCGGGCCACCGGGATGATAGGGGTGACCTTTATCTCGATTTTGCCGTCGGTAAAGGTCTCCACGCTCACATCCTCAATCTTGTCGATAGCCATGAGCGTGCGCTTGATGGCCTGAGGATTGATCTCGCGCATATACATTCCCGAGGCAAGGGCGGGGAGTGAATCGAGCTCGCGCATGAGCTCGGCGGCGGTCACGAAGGGGTGGGGGGAATCGTCGTTGACGGTCACGGTCATGCCCGTGCAGCGCATGTCGTCGCCGGCATGTGCGGTCATGAAGATCGTCACCACCAGATAGGCGGCGAGGATCACCGAGAGGACTATGGGCACATACCGTTTCAGATTCATGACTTTCAGCGGGCGCTTACAGCTTCAACCACGGCGGGAAGCTCGTTGACCATATCACCGGCGCCCATGGTCAACAATATGTCAAAGTTACGGTTTTCGAGCGACTTGGCCAAATTTTCTTTCGGAATCATCGTCACGGGAGTGTTTTTTATATGCCGGGCGATGGTTTCGGTGGAAATTCCCTCGATGGGGAGCTCGCGGGCGGGGTAGAGGTCGACGAGTATCACGTCATCGGCCTGCGAGAGAGCCGCGCCGAATTCGGCGGCGAAATCGCGGGTGCGGGTATAGAGGTGAGGCTGGAAAGCGACGGTCAGACGGCGACCGGGGTAGAGGGAGCGCACGCTGCGTATCGACGCCTCGATTTCCTGCGGGTGATGGGCGTAGTCGTCGATTATCACGCGACCGTTTTCACCGGGTTCCTTGAGCCATGTCTCGAAGCGGCGCTTGATGCCGCCGTAGGTGTTGAGAGCCTGGCGGATAGAGTCGACGTCAAAGCATCCTGCCGCTGTGACGGCAGCCACGGCAGCCACGGCATTTTCGATATTCACCTCCACGGGCACGCCTAAGTTGATATTGCGGATGGTGCCGAGAGGGGTGACGATGTCGAAGGTGATGTTGCCCGGGGTGCGACGGATGTAGGAGGCATGGAAATCACCCTCGTCGCGCGAGTAGGTGAGCACCTTTACGTCCTTGCCGGGGCGGGGCTTGAGCTTAAGGCCGGTGTGCACTATGAGTGTGCCGCCGGGCTGTATCAGTTCGGTAAAGTGAGCGAATGATTCGAGGTAGGCTTCCTCGGTGCCGTAGATGTCGAGGTGGTCAGGGTCAGTGGCGGTGATGACGGCCACGGTGGGGGAGAGGTGGTGAAACGAGCGGTCAAATTCGTCGGCCTCGATCACCGTGTAGGGCGACGAGGGGGTGAGGAGGAAATTGCTGTCGTAGTTCTTCAGTATTCCGCCTAAGAAAGCGTTGCATCCCGAGCTGCCGCTCTGAAGGATATGGGCGGCCATGGATGAAGTGGTCGTCTTGCCGTGGGTGCCGGCGAAGCACAGGCTGCGGCTGCCGCGGGTGACAAGCCCCAAGAGCTGGGCGCGCTTGACCACGTCGAAGCCTCCGTCGCGGAAGTAGCGGAGTATGGGCAGGTCGGCCGGCACGGCGGGAGTATATACCACAAGCGTGGTGGCAGGGTCGCGGAAAGCGGCAGGGATAGTGTCGGCTGAGGAGTCGTAGGTCATCTCCACGCCCTCTTTTTCGAGAGCAGCGGTGAGTTCGCTCGGAGTCAGGTCATATCCGGCCACGTTTTTACCTTGGGCGAGGAAATATCGTTCGAGGGCAGCCATGCCTATACCGCCGGCGCCTACGAAGTAGATGTTGCGGATGTCGTCTTTGTTTATTTTCATGGTTTACGGAGTATTTCGGTTATGATTTCAGCTATACGGTCGTCGGCTCCGCGGTGGGCCATCGAGGCGGCGTTGCGGCTCATGGTGTCGCGTCGCTTTTCATCAGCCATAAGGGTTATCACTGTGTCGCCGAGGCTCTTGACGGCGTCGGCATCGAGTATCATTACGGCAGCGTCACGGCAGGCGAGCGCCTCGGCATTGTGGCGCTGGTGGTCTTCGGCCACGTTGGGCGAGGGGATAAGCACGGCGGGGATACCGAGATTCTGAATCTCGGAGATGGTGCAGGCGCCGGCTCGTGCCACCACGAGGTCAGCGGCGCGGTAGGCCATGGCCATGTCGTCGACAAATGTCGTGGCCTTTACATCGGGGGCATACTCGGCTGCAACGGATTGAAAGTGGTCGGCTCCGTAGCGGCCTGTCTGCCACAGGAGCTGAATGTCATGCTCGCGCAGGGCGGGGAGGGCTGCTGCGACGGCCTCGTTGACGGTGCGGGCGCCCAGGCTGCCGCCGGTCACGAAGAGCAGCGGTCGCGACGGGTCAAACCCGAGAGCCCTCTTGGCCTCGGCTCGCTCCATAGTGTTCTCTTCGAGCACCTTGCGCACCGGGTTGCCGGTAATCTCAATCTTGACGGCGGGGAAGAATCGGTCCATGCCGTCGTAGGCCACACAGATGCGCGTGGCTCCGGAAGCAAGGAGCTTATTGGTTACCCCGGCATAGGAGTTTTGCTCCTGAATAAGGGTGGGAATACCTCGGCGCTGCGCTTCCTTGAGGATGGGGCCTGAAGCGTAGCCGCCCACGCCTATGGCTATGTCGGGCTTGAACTCGCTGACTATGCGACGGGCCTTGATCAGACTCTTGGCGAGTTTCCACAGCACGGGGATATTGCGCCATATCTTCTTGCGGTCAAAACCTGCCACGGGGAGCCCCACGATGTCATAGCCTGCCGCGGGCACGCGCTCCATCTCCATGCGGTTTTCGGCGCCCACGAAGAGGATATTGACGTCGTCGGGCATCTTGCGCCGCAGGGCGTTGGCTATCGACAGGGCGGGAAATATATGTCCGCCCGTGCCTCCGCCGCTTATCAGTATATTGTAGCTCATGATGGTGATGAGATTAAAGTTGCATAGGATTCTTTCCGTCGAAATTCTCGGGAAGTGCCTCGCCTTCCTCCTTGATTTCGCGGGTCTTGTTGCCTTGTCGGGTGGCGGTGCGGCTCACACTCAGCATGATACCGAATGCTATCGCCGTGACGAGTATCGACGTTCCGCCCTTGGAAATGAGCGGCAGGGGTTGGCCCGAGACGGGGAACACTCCCGTGACGATTCCCATGTGGAAGAGCGCCTGGAAGGCTATCATCACGGCCATGCCGGTCACGAGCAGGGCCGGGTAGGTGCGGTTGCACCGCGAGGCTATACCGGCCGCTCGTCCCAGCAGCCACAGGTAGAGCACGAGCACCACCACACCGCCTATGAGGCCGGTTTCCTCGACCACGATTGCATAGATGTAGTCAGAGAACGCCAGGGGGAGACGCGATGCCTCGCGGGAGTTGCCGGGGCCTTTGCCGTAGATGCCGCCGTTGGCCTGAGCCATGTAGCTGAACATCTCCTGACGGTTTTTAGCGTCGATGGGCATTTCATATTTGGGCTTCTCGCCTTCGCTGTGACGCTCGATGCGGGCGCGCCAGGTGTCGTAGCGGTTTTCACCGTTGCTGTCCTTGATAAACATCACGAATACCAGGCCGCAGAGGGCGTAGGCCATCGTGACCACAATCAAGTGCTTGAGTTTCACGCCGCTCACTATCATCATGGAGTAGCTGATGGCGAGGAGAAGGAGGGTATTGGTGAGGCCTTGCTTGACGATAAGGGCGCAGAGCACCAGCACCACTACGGCGGCTATCTGCACTCCGCGGGTGGTGATGCCTATGGCGCGGGGATTCTGGTTCCACGTCATCACGAGGGCCACAAGCAGCACGGCCGAAATCTTGACCATCTCGGCGGGATAGATGCCTATGCCCATGATGGTGAGGGAGCGCCGGGCGCCGTTGATGAAGTCACCGAAAAACATCACATACAGCATCAGACTCACCGATATAAGGGCGAAAACGATGGTGAACGGGATGAGCGAACTGTAGTGGCGGCGGGATATGAACCACACTATGGCAAAACCGCCGCAGAGCATCACGATGTGACGCACGATAGGGCCCATGACACCGAAAACCGAACTGCCCACCTCGCGCGACGAGGCGCTGTAGAGCTCGATAATCGATATAAGGCAGAGGGCGATGAAGATACCCCAGATGTGCTTGTCGGCCGAGGCCACGGCGCGGGGCTTGGAGGCGACGACGGCGGTATCTTCGATGGGATTGGAGGAGATTACAGGTTCCATTGGATGTGCTTAACGATTATTTGAGGAGTGATTTCACGGCGTCCTTGAAGCGACGGCCGCGGTCTTCGTAGGATGTAAAGAGGTCAAAACTTGCGCAGCAGGGCGAGAGGAGCACGGTGTCGCCCTCGCGGGCCAACTCATGACATGCGGCCACGGCATCGTCGAGCGAGTGGGTGTCGCGTATCTCGGGCACCTTGCCGGTGAAGAAGTCGAGGAGCTTGGTGTTGTCCTTGCCCATGCACACTATAGCCTTGACTTTCTCCTTTACAAGTGGCTCTATTTCAGTATAGTCATTACCTTTATCTTTGCCGCCGAGGATGAGGATGGTGCCGGCGGGAACGCTTTCGAGGGCATACCAGCAGGAATTGACGTTGGTGGCCTTGGAGTCGTTGATATAGCGGGCGCCGTCGACGGTAGCGACGTATTCGAGGCGGTGCTCCACACCTTCAAAGTCGGCCAGCGAGCGGCGTATCTCGTCTTTGTCAATATCGAGCAGGCAAGCCGAGAGGCCGGCGGCCATGGAGTTGTAGAGATTGTGCAGGCCGCTGAGCGACAGGGAGGCGCGGGGCATGCGCATCGACTCAACGGGGGTGTCGAATACCACATCCTCGTTCTCGTCGACCCACGCGCACGTGCCTTCCTCGCGGTGCTCGGCAAATGGCATGCGGCGGGCCTCGACGGTGATGCGCTCAAGCTGGGCGGTGATCACGGGGTCATCCTGCCAGTAGATGAAGGCATCGGTGGCGGTCATGTTGTTGAGGATACGGAACTTGGCGTTGACATAGTTCTGCATCTTGTAGTCGTAACGGTCGAGGTGGTCAGGGGTGATATTGAGAATAACCGCAATATTAGCCTTGAAGTCATACATGTTTTCGAGCTGGAAACTCGACAGCTCTATCACATATACATCATGCTTCTCGCGAGCCACCTGCAGCGCCAGGCTGCGGCCCACGTTTCCGGCCAGCCCTACGTTGATGCCGGCGTTGCGGAGTATGTGGTAGGTGAGCAGGGTAGTGGTGGTCTTGCCATTGGAGCCGGTGATGCACACCATCTTGGCATCAGTATACCGTCCGGCAAGCTCTATTTCGGAAATCACGGGGATTCCGGCCTCGGTGATGGCGCGCATCACGGGGGTGGTGGGGGCTATGCCGGGGCTCTTGACTACTTCATGGGCGCTGAGGATTCGCTCCATAGTGTGGCCGCCCTGCTCCCACTGGATGCCCTCGGTGTCGAGCATGGCGGCATAGCGGGGCGCAATGGTGCCGTAGTCGCTCAGAAACACTTCCATGCCGCGCGACTTGCCGAGGATGGCGGCTCCCACGCCGCTCTCGCCTCCGCCTAATACCACGAGGCGCTTTACGTCAGTATGATTGTGGTCCATATATGATTATCGTATTTTCAGGGTTACAAATGTGATTACGGCAAGGAGGATGCCTATAATCCAGAATCGGGTGACGATCTTGGGCTCGGCCACGGCGCGCAGGGGTCTGGTGATGAGCGCGGCGATACCCTCTTTCTGGAAGTGATGATGCAAGGGGGTCATCTTGAAGATGCGGCGCCCCTCGCCGTAGCGTTTCTTGGTGTACTTGAAGTATCCCACCTGCATGATCACCGAGAGGTCTTCCACGAAGAAGATGGCGCAGAGCAGGGGTATGAGGAGCTCCTTGTGGATGAGGATGGCGAAGACGGCGATGATGCCGCCGAGGGTGAGCGAGCCGGTATCGCCCATGAATACCTGGGCGGGATAGGCGTTGTACCACAGGAAGCCTATGAGGGCGCCTATCATGGCCGACATGTACACTACCAGTTCGCCTGACCCGGGTATGTACATGATATTCAGGTACTGAGAGTAGATGATATTGCCCCCGAGATAGGCCATGATAGCCAGAGCCGAACAAATTATAGCCGACGTGCCGGCGCAGAGGCCGTCAAGGCCGTCGGTGAGATTGGCGCCGTTGCTGGTAGCTGCCACGGCGAGTATCACCACGAGGATGAAGATGGCCCAGCCGCCGGCCTGCTTGTATTTACCCATCCAGCCCACGAGCCAAGCGTAGTCAAAGTTGTGGTTTTTTACAAAGGGAATGGTGGTCTGGGTAGACTTGATATCTTCGGGTGTATATGTCACGGTGACCTGTCCGTCAGTATCTGACACGGTCTCCACATTCTCGCGTATGGTGATGTCAGGGTTAAGATACATGGTGGCACCCACTATCAGTCCCAGGCCCACCTGACCTATGATCTTGAATTTACCCTTCATGCCCTCCTTATCGTGCTTGGCCACCTTGATATAATCGTCGAGGAAGCCTATCATGCCGAGCCACACGGTGGATACAATCATGAGTATCATGTAGATATTGCTCAGATTACCCACGA
>CAYZFG010000034.1:0-24851 GCA_964477665.1 uncultured Staphylococcus sp. | reverse complement strand
CTTGAAAACCGTTGAGGGTAACACCTCCGGGGGTTCGAATCCCTCTCTCTCCGCTAAGGATAATAAAACCCGCTGAATTTCGGCGGGTTTTATTGTAACCGTAAATTTATTAAGGATTATAAATATATCGCTATGAAACTCATATATTCTGACGGGTGCATTTGCACGTCACTGACTGTAGATGGTGTAGAAACTATTGATATGGGAGTAGGGGAATTCCGAAAAGTGATTCACCGGCTTTATGACATCAATGATGATTTATCGTTGACACAATACTTCTTTACTTCCCTTGTGGATTCGCAAGGCAAATGCTCCACAATGGTGTATGACAGAGATAATATCTTCGATGATGTAAGTGTGAGCACGGTGAAGTTTGATCACGGAAAAGATTATCCCAAACGAAACGATCCACACTTCACTCATATCAATTATAATTACGGCGAAGTATTCATCGTAGACCGGGAGGTTTGGGATTTCCGGAAGTCGGACTTAATTAATGCTCGCATCCACTCGCTGATTGATACTGAGGATGATTTCGCAGTACTTCAAGGAATATTCTGTAAATTCCTTGAAACCTACGGCGACAACACATGCTCCACGCGACCATGCGATTGCTGCGGCGACCTTATCCGCACCTACACTTACGAGATGGAGGAGTAAGGTTGCATTGTATTTTTTGCGACGTTACAAGGAATAACAACATGCTAATATTCTGTCAACCATAAAGTTACCGATGGTTATTCTTGGAAACGTCGCACAGCGACGTCCCTACAACCGAAGCCAGAATTGTTAGATTTAATAAGTAAACATTGAGTTACTTCCACTCAACTTTTCATTAGTAGGAGTACAGTTTAACAATTTTATAATCAACATACTGCAATTATATAGAGATTTTTCTTTCAAAAAATCTGCGAGAAAATTTGGTAATGTCAGATGGAAGTGTTAACTTTGCATCGCAAAATCGCTCAGATATGGTTCCTTGGCCGAGTGGTTAGGCGCCGGTCTGCAAAACCGTTTACAGCAGTTCGATTCTGCTAGGAACCTCAAAGATCAGTCTTTTAGCTCAGGCTTTAAGACTGATTTTCATTTTTATAGTTGCATAAACTTTTATGAGGTTATGAGCGTTAGTCTATTAGAATTTCAACTAACGATATTATGACCGACAAAAACTACAAGGTACTTCTGGTAAACGGGAGTCCTCATATCAAGGGATGCGTGGCGCGCGCCTTCGATGAACTCGAAAAAACACTTAATGACTGTGGCGTTGCGACAGAGCGTATCAATGTGGCTAATAAAGATGTGCGCGGTTGCATCGCTTGCAATTATTGTCGCACACATGGAAAGTGCGTGTTTAACGATATAGTTAATGAAACGGCTCCCAAATTGGCCGAAGCTGACGGGCTTATCGTGGGCACTCCTGTATATTATGCGGGAGCCAACGGCCAGTTGCTTGCTTTCATGGACCGACTCTTTTACAGCACGTCGGGAACCGTAGACTTAAATCAAAAAGTGGGGGCTGCCGTAGTATCATCGAGGCGTGCAGGCAGCACATCTGCATTTGACGAAATCAATCACTATTTCACCATAAAGTCTATGCCCGTGGTATCATCTACCTACTGGAATGAAGTTCATGGCTTCACCGTCGAAGATGTAGAAGCCGATCTTGAAGGACTCCAGACGATGAGAAATCTCGGAAAAAACGCTGCTTTTCTTATAAAAGCAATCCGTCATCAGAAAGAAGCGGAAGGCTTACCCGAGCAGGAATTGGGACAATTCACCAGTTTCCACGAATAAACATCTCAACTTTATTTCGAGAGGATGCCCTTTTCCGGGGCATCCTCTCGAAATATGTATAAAGATGATCAGATGAATTTCTTCAGCTCGGTATAAAGGCGATGGATGGGCAGACCCATGACATTGTAAAACGAGCCGTCGATGCGTCGTATTGCCGCCGCGCCTATCCATTCCTGGATTCCATAGGCTCCGGCCTTGTCGAGCGGATGATAATGTGATACGTAGAAATCAATTTCCTCGTCAGTAAGCGGAGCAAATTCCACAGTAGTCAGTTCGGAAAAAGTCTTTGACCGTTTCGCGGTAGCTATTGTGACGCCTGTAATCACATTCTGAAATCGTCCCGCCATGCGACGAAGCATGTCGCACGCCTCGGCATCGTCGGCCGGTTTGCCCAGCACTTCATCATCGAGAAGCACTATGGTATCGGCAGTGATAATCAGTCGGCTGTCACCCGGCTTAATGTCGAGAGCCGAAGCTTTCAGCAGCGAAAGATACGAAGGTATCTCATGCACATCAAGGTCAGCTGGATATGATTCATCCACGCTATGACTTGTGTCGACGGTAAACGGCAGGTCGAGCATCGAAAGCAATTCGCGCCGGCGGGGCGAACCGCTTGCAAGGATTATTTCGTAGTCAGCAGCGAGTGCTGCAAGAGGATTATGATTGTTTTCCATAAAATTCGTCCATTATACATTTAGAAAGAAGCCGGTATATCTCTTGCTCCTTAGGGGGAAGGGATGAAGCGTGGGCTTCAATAATCCGGAGGTCACCTCGACGAGCCGGACCGGTCTGACCGTCACGAGGAGGCATAGTGAGAGCTTTAGCGAGAGTCTCTTGAAGCAGCGGAGCGAGCACATCGAAAGGAATATCATGCTTTGCAAGTAGATCGTGGGCAATGCTCCACATGTAATTAGAAAAATTGCAGGCGAAAACTGCGGCCACGTGCATGCGGCTGCGCGTCACGCTATCGGCATGAATTATATTCTTGAAAATCTTCTTTCCAAATGATGCAATTTCTTCTTCCACGGACGGCGAAGAGCCTTCGGTAAAAAGCGTCACAGCCGAAAGATCTACCTCACGAGATTTTGAAAAAGTCTGGAGTGGATAAAAGACACCATACCTTTCGCTCATGCCGCTGAGCACACTCATATCGAGCGAACCTGAAGTATGAAGCCACAGAGCACCGTTAGGCTTAATGCGGGAAAGGGTAGAGGCAACAGCATCATCGGCAAGCGATACGAGGTAAATATCACCGGTCCCGATTACATCCTCAGGCACATTAACGGCATCAGCGCCTACCTTTGCAGCCAACGTCCGCGCATTGTCAATGCTGCGGCTGAAAACCTGCACGACCTTTCCGGCACCCGAAGCATTGATAGCCAAGGTAAGAGCCGTAGCTACATTTCCGGAGCCGAGAACTACTACTTTAGGACACTGAAGATCAGTACTTATCGACATGTACCTGATCCCATTTGAGTCGTTCGGTATCGTAAGGCTTTCGTTGCTCGTCGGGATAACCGAGGGCGATTATGCACACCGGAGTAACCACTTCAGGAATACCCAACGTCTCCTGCACATATTCCTCCGACGGCTGGTTATCGGCTGCAAACCTGCCACGCACCTGCACCCAGCACGAGCCGAGTCCGAGAGCCTGCGCCTGAAGCATGATAAACGAAGCCGCTACAGAAGCGTCCTCCACCCAAGCATCGGACTTAGTGGAATCAGAGCATATCACGATAGCTAATTTGCACGACGACAGAGCAGTTGCATAAACGGGCTTGCAGTGCGAAAGTCGCTCAAGCATATCACGATCCTCTACCGCTACAAACTGCCAGGAGCGAGAATTTTTAGATGTAGGTGACATCAATCCGGCCTGAATAATGAGCGAAACATCCTCAGCCGGAATAGGAGTATCAGTGAAGCGCCTGATAGAGCGGCGGTTCACTATCAGATTGTGAATATTATCCATGATGTAACAAATTAATTTTTCAGAACCCAAGCCTGAGCAAAGCGGCCTTTAATCAATTCAGAATCGGCAGCAGCGACAGCTGAAGAGAGAGTAGCGGCTGAAGCGGCATATACGCGATAATTACCGTCAGCTTCCATTAGTCCGAGCTTGATATCCTTATGTTGGCTCATAAATTTCGCGGCCTGCTCAGAAGTGGCAAATGAGCCTACTATTACGAGATATGCGTCCTCGCCGTTCAGTCTTGTCTCGACGTTATGCTTGACTTCCGCGGCAGCCTTCTGCTCATCATGCCTTGCAGCAATATACAACTCCGGGGCTGCGGGAGGATTGCTTCCCCAGAGAGCATCGGCAAGCGCGTAAGCTGAGAGCCCCGAGTCGATAGAGGCGTAGTGCACATTGCTTTCGTCATCAGATGAGAAGTGGAGAAAGAATGTTACTACCATGAAGATAGCCACAAAGCAAGCTGCAACCCGAATGAAGCCTGACAAGAGGGGCAGAGTACGAGATGCGGGTGCTTCAGTTTCAGCCGCCGTCTCTACGGCATCATTATCCATGAGGCTGAGAGATGTAAGTCCGGCGAAATTATTCTCCACAGTGGTAGCGGAAGGAATGAACTCGGGAGTTTCCCCGCCGTTAAAACGAAGCATGCCTAACTCGCCAAGCCATATCTCCCGATCATTTTCAAGCTGGTATCGAAGCGATTTAACCTCTTCAGTCACAATCTTCATTGCAGCCTCACGTGAGATCTCTTCGCGGCGACTGATACTATCGGCGAGCATCCAATCGTTGTAATCAATTTCCGGATTATAACCCACCGATACCGAGGGAGCGTGAAACGACATGGTTTCTTCATCAATCCACGCCTGACGGTAGTGATTGAGAAAAGCACCGAGCCCGGGCACCACTACACAATCATGATGTCCGAGAAGATAGCTGATATGAAGAATAATGCGATTCACATTGCAAAGATAGCAATTTTTCCGCAGAAAATTTACTATTATCTTCGCAATGTGAATCGAAAAATCATAAACGGCTGTCAATCATTACCTACCACGATACTACATCCGGCTGAATGAGCAGTGAGTTGCGGAGCATACTGACTCTGCAGTGTCGCGATACCCGATGCGAAGGTACCGGAATTAGTCACTGATAGGTCATAAGTTACGATGTAACGTCCCCGCGGCAATCGATCTACGAAGATGCGGGTGCGGTCAGTGCGGTTTTCAAGGTAGAAATATATACCCTCGCTCACCACCGGCCGTGGCAACTGAACCACCGGGAGGAAGCAAGCAGCACGGCTATCGTCGATCGCCACATAATCCATATCACGATCTGAAATGATGGTAAGTAGGACTCTTACCTTATCGCCCACCTTGAGCGAAGCCGCGTCAACCACTGACTTATCGTGATACTTATATAACTTCTTCTCGATTGAAAGGCCCTCGATAGAAGCAGCCGCAACCTCGGTCATCTCTTCAAGTCCTTGACTATAAACCGCGCCCCACGAAGCCGATTGAGCATCAGAGCGTACGATTGACAGTATTGACTTTTCAATAGTAAGCTGAGATATGTCGGCTCTGAAGTATCCCGTCGCCTTCTCTACATCAGCCGGGACGAGTGACTTACCGTCAATCTTCACACTTACTTCACCGGCCGGACGAAGCCATTTTTGCGATGATTTAAGAATATTAGCAATTACTATAGAGGTGGAAACAGATTCCTTCCAGTCAGTAGCCTCCTTCTGAAGTATGAGCCACTGACGAATCTGCTCCACTTCCTTACATCCGGGAGTGATTTCATCAAACGCTTCCATCACCATGGCTGTAGAGGCCGGTGCATTGGTATACCAAAGACTTGATGACTGACCGATCGACGGCCACCACATACCCTTTTCAGGGGAATAAGAAGCAAACTCGCGTATCGAACTCAGTATTTCGCGAGCTACATCCACCTTACCGAAACGATTCAGCAACAGCGCATCAAAAGCCTTCTGCGAAACCGATCCGTTTTTCCAATTTTCGATTGTACTGTTAAGCGTGTTGTCGACAGCCGCCTTATCGGTATAATCCTTGGCTTTCTCAGGGTACAATGAAAGAATCATCGCGTAAGACGGGAAAGTTGCTTCCGGTGCCTTTACAAGCGCTTTCTGAACCTTATCTTTGAGATATGCGAGACCGCCTGAAATCACACTGTCAAGGCGCTCATCTTGCGGTAGATAGCCGAAGTGATTCAGTCGGCCAAGAAGCATGAGCACATTAGCCGTAGCCCATTCTGAAGAATATTGCGACTGACCCATCCATGCCAATCCGCCATCTTCACGTTTCAGATTACCGAGCAGAGAGATGTTGCTTTCATATACCTTACGGATTTCTTCGCGGTCAAATAGCAACGCGAGGCGCGTCATGCGCTCGGTGTCACTCTTGGCATCAAGTATCCATGGAGTTGCGTTAAGCAGCATAATCTTCAAGTCAGGATTTCGATCAAGCATCGAGACAAAAGTTGTATCAGAGCGGTCACTCTTAAGCCAATCTTTAAGAAACTTTTCTATTTCAGGATTGTCACGCATAAGACCCTCGGCCACTGCAGCAGAGAATATCGACACCGCAGCCTGCGGGGCAGTGGAGCTCTCGCCGGAAAGCAGTCCTGGCAGTGCCGATACAACATACCATGCCGGATTCTCGGTATATTCGAGTGTCAGGCGTGAATCATCACTTTTTTTCTCTACGGCCAGCGTAAAATCTTTCTGACCGGGAGCGATATAGAAAGGCCTTGTCTCTATAACCGGAGTCACAGAAGGAAGTATCGGTATAACTCCCGCTTCACCGTCGGCAAAGTGTCGGGTTGACGATTTCACACGGTAACCTATTACGTCACCATTTATATTTGCATCAATCGTGCATGAAGCAGTAGCTGTGCCACGCGCCTCGATGGAATGAGTAATATTAGTGGTGGAAATCACACTGTTATCTACAGGATTGAAAATCTCAATTACAGTAGTGACAGCTGCCAACGAATCCGTAGCGTTCATCACAAGAGCTTTTAACTCTGCGCGATCACCTTTCCTCATAAACTGAGGTACTTGCGGAGTGACCATTACGGGCTTGGATGCAATAACGGCCGCATTAAACTCGGCGCTATTCATAGCCTTGGTAAATGCGATAGTATTGACTCGCCATGTGGTATTGGCATTAGGCACGGTAAAAGTTACTGATAGTCGGCCGTCAGAGTCAGTCTTAAGCATGGGACGGAAGAACGCAAGAGGCACCTCGGCATCACGATAAGAGAACTCGCCGTCAACCACTTCATCAGCTGCAATTTCAGCTTCTCCATCCTCAGCTACAGCCACTTCTTCCATAGCTACACCGGTACCTGCAGCAGAAGTTGCATATCCAATTACTACTTGCTCATCCATCATAGCAGAATTCATCGTTGCTGCCATCGTCTCCGCAGCCTGAACCTTATACATCATCGTGCCTCGAATATGCAGCGAGTTACCCAACAGGCCCTGACCGTAAGTGTTAAACGAGGGCGGGGTGATGGTGTAGCGGGAATAATTAGAGCCGGATTTACTAAAGGCTATGCCATAGTTAAGGCCCTTAGCCTGAAGATTTATTGAAAGAGGGATAAAGTAGGAATATCGGGGAAAACTCCACGGAACATCAGCAAGTGCTTCGAGAGCGGCGTTGTACATACGCATCATTACCGCAGCTTCGCGGGACGAACCTTCGGCATTTTCTATCTTGAAGGTCCATGTTTCGTCTGAGGAAGGTGTTACGCGATCGCGGAAAGATTCAGCTTTGATAATAATAGGAGATTCCTTAGGCGGTGCTGTGACTGCAAATGTAATATCAGCAGAGCGGTTGTGCTTCATGCCCACAATATTAATTTTGCATTGCTCTTGATCAGCCGGCATCACATATTTCCACTCGTTATAGCCACGCTTGGCTTGGAAAGAGCCAAACTCTGAAAAACCGTCGAGCGTAGCCACGGCATAATGCAAAGTCATAGGTTCATCAGCAAGAAAAGCCCAACTGAGCAAGCGGTCAGCACCCACAGCGATATTTGCTCCCGTAGGTGACCAGATAATATCTGACGAAACAGGCGACTTCTCGTCAGATTTACGGTATATCACTGTATTAAAGTTTGCAGCGCGGGCTATAGCTTTATCTACCGTTGAGATCACAATTTCATATTCTCCCGATGACAGAGACGCTGTGGGAATAAGTTTGTCAACTGGAAGCGCTTGATTTCGAATAATAGTGTCTTTATTTTCTTCAGATACTATTGTATAGTCAAGCGGGACATCAACGGGATCATTTTTATAGTCAACTACTTTGGCTGTGAATTTTAAAGGTTCCGGTGCTTCTACATTGACCGGCTCACCGGAAATCACAATGCGGTAGGATGGCTGAACCACGAAAGAAGTTACGGCCGACTGACTTTCACCCTGAGCGCTCATGGCCGTAAATTCAGCCACGAAGAGTCCGCCGGGCAGCGGTGCGGAATTTAATATCGAATCTGGGACAACGAGCTCGAATACACCGTTGCTGTCAGCATTTAAAGTATCGGTGAAGAAAGTCATGTTATACGGCATCGAGTAGCCTGAAAAATAGCTGAACGGAGCTACATTCATGAGTCGGAGAGAAACTGCGGTGCCACCCAAATTAAATCCTGAATAGGTAACGATTGAGCCGCGGAGTGTGACATCACCTTTAGCCGGCGAATTGCTTTCAACAGGTGAAAGCTCTACGCGGAAAGTAGGAGCCACGTAGTTCGATACCATCACACTACGCGAGCCTACACGTTTATTCTCACTATATAATGTGAGATAATAATTTCCTGTAATCCGGTCCTTAGGAATCATGAATGAACCTTCCACGCGGCCGTACTCATCAGTCAGAGCTGTAAGTGTGTCGACAGTTTGATCGTTGACATCAGTAAGTATTACCTTCACTTTCTTATCAGCTGCGACCTTAATTCCATATTTCGACGCTGAGTAAACTTCAGCCACCCATCCGAGCGAATCGCCTTGGTGATAGATTGGCAGCGAAGTCAGGATGTTGCATCGTATATTCTCACCGCTCGCGTTATTATATGCACCTGCCATCCAGAAATTATCGGCAAAGCGGTCATCGCCTTTCATGATTTGAAAGTTACCGCCACTGACCGACTCGGGGAAAGTGAAGTAGCCGTTAGCATCAGTACTTCCTACGACTACGGTCTCTTGACGGTTGCCCGAAAGATTTCTTGTCATCATAATTTCCACGTCATCCACAGCCTCACCGGAGTTGCGGTCAAGTACGAGCAGCGAGCGGTTGCCTGAGTTCTCACGCGTCACGGCTGCAAGGGAGGTGACGTGAACTACAGCACCCCGCGGATAATCGTCAGAAGCACCTTCAAATGACGGCATGATATAATATTTCCCGTAGCCCGGGAATACATAGTTGGCAGTGACCACCTCTGTAAAAGGCACAGCTTCTGAGCAACCTACCGGCAGCTGCGCAATAGGAGCAGAATTTCTAAAATCAGGATTATCATATATATTAATATAAGCCTGATTTACATTGCTTAGCACGGCGGAAATTTTGACGGTCTCACCAAGATAAACATTAGCCGGAATTCTTATTCTCACTGACTTGGCGACAATAGCTTCGCGCTGCTTCCTGAGCTCTGAAATACCCGGAAATTTGGGATACTTCGCAATACAATGGTCTACCATCGCAAGCAGATCTTCTTCATCCACACTATCATTATTCATACTTTCGCGGAGAATTTCAATCAAAATAGCGCATGAGTATTCCGAGTCACTGAATCGGTTATACATTTCTTTCAGCACCGCGATATAATCTTTCACATCATCACTGCTGCCGTCGTTAAATATATGCTGATCGACGTATTTAAGTCGCTCAAGGTCAGCATTTATATAAGCCGGCACATCATCTGTGTGAAACGAAAGAAGTGATGAATATATCTCAAGTATGCGCCGCGCACTGTCAGTAGTAGCATTAATGCGTGGACGTGAAATTATGGACGCCACAAATATTGGTCCCGGTACGAGGTAGAGTTTCCCTATATAAGTGGGCCCTACCGATATAGTGTTTAGATTCTTAATCGCCTGATAGGCTACAAAATCATAAATAGTAGGGTAGAAGACCTTACTATCCTCACTCACCGAAATGTTTTCGGTATACTTTGACAAGGGACATGATTTAAGGACAGATTCATTTGCCAGCGATGCATCAACAAGTTGCATAACTTTATCCCTAAATTGCTCCCCGCTCCATAGGAAAATATCTTCAGAAAGCTCTCCGGCAGGTAATACTCTGCGATCGTAGACATAACGGTTTTCGTTATACACATCAGTTATCAATCGTGCCTGAAGAGAATTAAGCATGGAAAGAAGGACAGGATCAGTAGAAAGAGCCTTCACCGAATCTATGCGGGAGATAACCTTGGTTACATTATTCTTGTCAATGGAATTTTCAGCTATACATCCGTCAATAAGCGCCTGAATAATAGCGGGATTATCGTGCTTTTTTAAAGCATTTATTAAAGATTTTTCGCTCTGCTCCATAACTTTCAGGGGAAATGCAAAATCAGGTTGAACGGATTTCGACGCACAAACCGGCAGGCCCGCCAGCAATATCACGAGTACTGCAATCCATGTCTTAAACTTAAAGATTTTCATAACTTCAACGTGTTAAATTAAAAATCTATGCCCGCTCACGCAATGCAAGCGGGGCGGGCAATGTAGAGAAGAGAGGAGAATTCACAGCGTATAGCTTATCATTGTTTGTTCTGTTTCCGGGCTTTCTTTCTCATGGAGCTATGCTTCTTCATGAGCTCTTTCGTAAACTGAATCTCGGCGTCTTTGAGGGCGAAAAGTTGGGCCGGTGTAAGAATCATTTCAAACTTAGCCAGATATTTTTTCTCAATCGCCGCTTCCTTTCCTTTGACTTCGTAAGCAGCACGGGCGGCACGAAGATAATCGGCATCGGTTGCTGCCTTACCCTTTTTCTTCACCTCGTCGACAATACTGCGGGCATCCTCGTTGGCTTTGCTGATCTCATTTTCCATACCGTTGTAAAGCGGCACAAATTTTTCTTTCTGCGCAGCCGTGAGGTCAAGAGTCTTTGCGAGATAATCAGTCTTGACAGCCTGCATCTCCACATTCCAGGCCTTGCGATTGTTCTGTTTGGAATCGTTAGGACGGCCGTAAGCTGAATCCGGTGCCACAGCAAGCATCACAAGAATGAGATAAAAGAAGTAATATCGTTTCATAAACGTCACTGGTTATCAGAGGTAAGTAATGAGGAAGGTTCAAATCCTGAATCATATAGATCATCGAGCAGATCGGTATCAGAAATCGAGCCCTCGGTCACATAGTAATCAAGCATGTAAGAGTCATCGTTTAATGCCTGGGCAAGCAACTGATTGTTGTCAAAAATGGCATCGGTCGACGAAGCTTTGAATACATCTACCAGACTCATCATGCACCATATACCCGCAAACATCGCAGCAAGATACACGTAGGGTCTCACCTTGTCCCAGAAAGAGCGGGGGAGCACCTTAGGCTTCTTCTCCCACTCGGCTTCAGGAAGCGATGCGGCCATACGCGACGCGAAATCAGCGAAATAGCCGTCAGGCACGGTCATCCCGTCGCGGTGGTTGAGTTTTTCGAGTATGTTATTGTCAGTATTCATTTCCTAATGTGTGTATATCGGTCATTCATTCTTAATATATTGACATGAAAATGAGGCGAAGGTTTAATCGACATCATGGAAAAATTGCTCTATTTTTTTCACCGCATGGTGGTAAGAGGTTTTGAGCGCACCTTCCGATGTGCCGAGTATCTGAGAAATCTGCTCATATTTCATCTCGTCAAAATATCGCATATTAAACACAAGTCGCTGTTTTTCAGGCAGTGTAGCGATAGCCTTTCGAAGCATCACCGCGAGTTCGTCGCCGTCGATATTCTTATCAGCCTCAATAAGATTTACGATAAAAGATTCCTCATCGTCAAGCGACACTCCCGCACGCTTGCGCTCGCGTTCCATAAAAGTCATGCTCTCGTTGATTGCTATCTTATGAAGCCACGTACTAAGCTTTGCCTCACCGCGAAAGTTTTCAACATTCTGCCACGCCTTCATAAACACATTCTGAAGCACATCGTCGGCATCATCATGGCTCTGCACTATACGTCTCACCTGCTTGTAAAGGGGCTCGGTGTAAAGGCGTATTACCTCCCCGAATGCTTCGCGGCACGTTTCGGGCCGCTGCAATCTGCTTATCAGTTCTTTATCTTCCATAGGGAGGTGATGAATATTGAGTGGTAATTTTTTTGACGGGTAAAGTTAATACTTTTATTTTAATTGGAGCGAGGGGTGGCGGTTAAAGGTTGTAAAATTTTAACTATTTTTTTTGCATTATGGCTATCAGTATGGCGATGATTTTGTAATTTTGCACTAAGGTTTTATATCAAAACCTATTTATGACGGAATATGAACGAAATGTTTGAACTCAACATAACACCCGCGCTGATCGCCCTATATTCAGTGGCACTTGTCAGTGCATTGTATCTTATCTTCGGTATGCGCCGCTATGCAGCCGGAATAGCGCGTAAAGCGTCGGCTGACAGCAACGATGAGCAGGATATGGCGACACCGATGCCCGGAGTATCAGTGATCGTGTACTCCAACGATGACGCCTGGAATCTTGAATCCTATCTCCGCGCAATCCTGTCGCAGGACTATCAGGGGCAAATGGAAGTAATCGTGGTAAACGACGGTGCAGCTCCGGCCACCGAGGCCGTCGTGGGTCGACTCGAAGAGGAATATGGTAATCTCTACATGACCTTTACTCCCACGGCATCACGCAACCTCAGCCGTAAAAAACTTGCCATCACGCTCGGCATCAAGGCTGCCCGATATGAAGTGGTGTTGCTCACTGAAGGAAATTGCAGGATAAAATCCCGTAATTGGCTATCAAAGATGATGCGGCACTTCAGTGAAGGCAAAGAGGTGGTAATAGGATTCGCTCACATTATAGCGGGTGAGGATGCTACAACATCTTTCGGCGAAGGGGTCAGGGAATTCGACTCACTTTATACAGCTCTGAAATATCTCTCCTGGGCTATTGCAGGGCGTCCCTACCGTGGCAACTCCTACAATCTCGCTTATCGCCGCAGCTTGTTTTTCAAAAACAAAGGCTTTTCACGATCTCTCAACCTCAAGTATGGCGACGATGACATATATCTGAGCGAGATAGCTACCGGCGAAAATACCGCCGTAGAGCTTTCAGCTGACTCAATAGTATCGGTAATCGAGAGCCATCCTGCAAAAGCTCATGCTGAGGACAAGCGCCAGCATGACTTCACGAGAAAATATATTCACCAGTCAGCCGACTTTTTCTACGGCACTTCATTATGGTCATGGTGGATACTTCTCGGCTGTCTCGTAGCGGGGGGCATCCTTGGTTATCCATCGCTCATTCCGACGATAGTGTCAGGAGTGCTTTTCCTGCTTACGGCGATTCTGCTCATGGTAGCTTTCAACAAGATGAGCAAGCGACTGCGCGGTACCCGCATGCTCTGGAGCGTTCCGTTCCTGCTCTTGTTTGAGCCTATTTATAATATGTGGTACAAGGCCGGAAGCGGACGTCACCGCGGCAAGAATTTCACTTCCGGATTATGAGATGCTCCGTAGAAGTCAATGGTCTGAAGATTCACGCTAATCACGGTGTAATGCCTGAGGAGCGGGTGACAGGTAATCTCTACGTAGTCGACATGGCTGTGAATTATCCTTTCGAGGAAGCCATGCTTACTGACAATCTTGAAGGTACACTGAATTACGCTCGCTTATGCGAGATAATCACCCGGGAAATGTCAGTTAACTCTGATTTGCTCGAACACGTTGCGGGGAGAATCATTTCGGCTGTAGAAACAGAATTTCCCAAGGCCATAGGTGGAACTATACGTATTGCTAAAACGGTGCCACCGATAAATGCGGTCGTGGACAACTGTGCAATAAAAATTGAATGGTAAATAATTAGAATTTTAAAGATATGAAACATAAAGTCACTCCCATATTACTGCTCACCGGCTATCTCGGTAGCGGAAAAACCACACTCGTAAACCATATCCTCACCAATGAGCGGGGCATTAAATTTGCCGTGATTGTCAATGACATAGGCGAAGTCAATATTGATGCATCGCTGATACAGAAGGGCGGGATCGTCGATACGAAAGACGACAGCTTGATGGCGCTTACCAACGGCTGTATATGCTGCACTCTCAAGATGGACCTGGTGAAGCAGATCGAGGACATCCTGAAGATGGATCGTTTCGATTACATCGTCATCGAGGCAAGCGGTATATGCGAACCTGCGCCTATAGCCCAGACTATCTGCTCTATCCCCAACCTTGGCGAAGGCTATAAGAAATATGGTCTTCCGGTGCTCGACTGCATCGTGACTGTAGTTGATGCCATGCGTATGCGCGACGAGTTTAGTTCGGGTAAAGCACTTACGGCTGAAAATATCGACGAAGAAGACATCGAGAATCTTCTTATCCAGCAGATTGAGTTCTGCAATATAATAGTACTCAATAAGGTATCGGAAGTGACCGCAGCTGAAAAGCACGACATTATCGAAGTGATTCGCGCGCTCCAGCCCAAGGCAAGAATCATTGAAACTGATTATGCCGATGTCGCGCTTGAAGATATCATCAACACTAAAGCTTTTGATTTCGAGAAAGTAGCTACTTCAGCCACTTGGGTAAGAGAGATTGAAGGCCTGGATAAGGATGAAGATCATGAGGAGCATGATGAGCACGAGCATCATCACCACCATCATCATGACCACGACCATGATGAAGAGGATGACGACGATGATGACCACAGCGATTGCGATCATGAACATGGGGTATGTCACCACCATCATCATCACCATCACCACGGAGAGGGTGAGGCTGAGGAATATGGCATCGGTACATTTGTCTACTTCCGTCGCAGGGCTTTTGACCTGAACAAATTTGATTACTTCGCAGCTTCGAAATGGCCGGCAAATATTATCCGTTCCAAGGGCGTATGCTACTTCAGCAGCAACCCTGATATGAGCTATCTGTTTGAACAGGCCGGTCGACAGAAGTCACTCAAAGAAGCCGGCTTATGGTTTGCCACCGCGCCTGAGGAGGAACTCATGGCTATGATGCAGCAAGATCCCTCTATAATGAAAGACTGGGATGAAAAGTATGGCGACCGCATGATCAAGATAGTATTCATAGGCCGCAATCTCGATAAGGAGAAAATCACTGCCGAACTCGACGCCTGTCTTGAATAACCGGTATGGGTGTCAGTTATCTTCAGGTTGAGAACTTGACGAAAAGCTACGGCGACCGTATGCTTTTCGACTCCATCACATTCGGTGTGGAGGAGGGTGACAAGATAGGTATCGTCGCTAAAAACGGTACCGGAAAGTCTACATTACTGCGCATACTTTCAGGAACGGAATCACCTGACAGTGGGAATGTGGTATTTCGCAATGACCTGCGTGTGGGTTTTCTGGAGCAGTTACCGAATTTTGAACCGGGGTCAACTGTCAGCGAGGTGTGCTTTAATGCTATAAAGGACAATCCCGCGCATCAGACCGAAGACCAGTGGACACTGAAGGACCGCGTAACCACCATGCTGTCAAGCCTCGGATTGCATAATCCCGACGAGAAAGTGGACCACCTTTCAGGAGGACAACTAAAGAGAGTCGCACTCGCCCGCGTACTGCTAAGCGAACCGCAGTTGCTCATACTCGACGAGCCCACCAACCATCTTGACATCACGACCGTAGAGTGGCTCGAAAACTATCTCTCCCGCTCGCGCGTCACATTGCTGATGGTGACACATGACCGATATTTTCTTGACCGCGTATGCAATAAGAT
Organism: uncultured Staphylococcus sp.; assembly: GCA_964477665.1. Classification (GTDB taxonomy): domain Bacteria; phylum Bacteroidota; class Bacteroidia; order Bacteroidales; family Muribaculaceae; genus Duncaniella. The sequence continues at coordinate 9,159 of CAYZFG010000034.1, read as the reverse complement.
TATCGAGATCGACATGCAGAGTATCTTTACTTATTCAGGCAATTACGATTATTACCTGAAAAAGCGTCAGGAACGTATCGAAGCTCTTCAAGGCGAACTCGCCAAGGTCAAGAACACCCTGCGCCGCGAGCAGGAATGGATGAGCCGCCAGCCTCAGGCACGTGCCGGAAAAGCCCGCTTCCGCATCAACGCTTTTTATGACTTGAAGCAACGGGCATCGGTGAGATATGACGACAAGACAATCGACCCCAACGAGGTAAAGTCATCATATATTGGCTCAAAAATTTTTGAAGCGAAGAATATCTGCAAGCGATTTGGCGACAAGATTATTCTCGATGATTTCACCTACACTTTTGCACGGTATGAAAAGGTGGGTATAATAGGCGAGAATGGAGTGGGCAAGTCCACATTCATAAAAATGCTTCAGGGACTCGTGCAACAGGATTCAGGAGAGTGGAATGTGGGCGAGACTGTGAGATTCGGCTACTACTCGCAGGAAGGATTAAATCTTCCTCCCGGAAAGAAAGTAATTGACGCCATAACTGATATTACTGAAGATGTAGTGCTTGAGGACGGAGTAAGATTCACTCCCATGCAATTCCTCAGCCGCTTCCTTTTCACGCCGGCTGACCAGCAGAAATATATCTCGACTCTAAGCGGTGGTGAGATGCGACGCCTTCACCTTGCGGCCACTCTCATTACCCGCCCGAATTTTCTTATACTCGACGAGCCTACCAACGATCTTGACATCGTAACTCTCGCAATTCTTGAAGATTATCTGAAAAACTTCAAGGGCTGTGCCATCGTGATTTCCCATGACCGATTTTTCCTTGACTCAATAGTTGACCATCTCTTTGTAATGGAAGGCAACGGTGTGATAAAGGACTTCCCGGGAAATTACTCCGAGTATCGTGAGTATATCAAGGAACAGCGTAAAGCTGAGGCTGCCCAGGTAAAGGAAACCAAGCCTGCAACGTCGGGCGCACCTAAGCCTCGTAAGGAAAAACTATCGTTTAAAGAGCTTAAAGAGCTCGAACGGCTTACCGTGGAGATTGACGAGCTTACCGAAGAAAAGAAGAGCCTCGACGCACTTTTTGCAAGTGGCGAAACGATAGCCGATGTTGCTGAAAAGGCCCGCCGATATGAAGAAATTAAAGAATTACTTGACGAGAAGGAGATGCGCTGGCTCGAACTCTCGGAAAAACAATAGTACCCGCTTATGGAAGAACTGCTGAAATATTTCCCCGAACTGACCGAAAAGCAGCAGGCACAGTTTGCTGCAATAGGTCTGCTCTATAATGAATGGAACGAGAAAATCAATGTAATATCCCGCAAAGATATTCAGAATCTCTACCTTCACCACATAGTTCACTCGCTTGCCATCGCCAAATTTATGACTCCCATAGCTGGTACCACATTTATGGATCTCGGCACCGGCGGCGGTTTTCCGGGTATTCCGTTAGCCATAATGTGGCCTGATTGCTCTTTTCATCTCATTGACCGTATAGGCAAGAAAGTCAATGTGGCTCGCTCGATTGCACAGGAGATAGGGCTGACCAACGTCACTTTCCAGCATGGAGATTCGGGCGAATGTCATGACAGATTTGACTACGTAGTATCGCGAGCCGTGATGCAGCTCGACCAACTCGTAAAACTTTCCATTAAGAATATTTCCAAGACTTCACGCAACACTTTCCCCAACGGACTTGTTTGTCTTAAAGGCGGAGATCTCCGCCCGGAACTCGGCCGGGTAAAGCGCCCCATGATAGAGGTGCCGCTTACCGACTGGTTTCACGACGAATATTTCAACGAAAAGGAACTTGTATACGTAGAGTTATGAAAATTACACGATTTATATTCAATATGTTCGGCGAGAACACTTATGTGGTTTTCGACGAAGAGTCACGCGATGCAGCCGTGATTGATGCCGGTATGCTTAATCAGCGCGAGGAAGATGCTATCGCAAAGTATATCGAAGATAAGCACCTTACTGTGCGTCATCTGATCAACACTCATCTACACCTCGACCATGTATTCGGAGCCAATTTTATTAAAGAGAAATATGGCGTGAAGCTTGAGGCGGGAGCGGATGATGCACCGCTTCTTGACGATCTTAACGGCTCGGCCATGAGATTCGGCATCAGGAAAGATTTTGACAAAGTGACTCTCGATGTACCTCTGAAGGCCGGCGAGAAGATTTTTATCGGCAAGGAGTATCTCGAAGTTATTCCCATGCCCGGTCATTCACAAGGAGGATTGGCGCTATACGCACCTGAAAGCGGTGTGGTATTCACCGGTGACTCACTTTTCGATGGCGCGGTAGGGCGTACTGACCTTCCCGGCGGTAATCATGCCACTCTTATTAAATCAATCAGGGAGAATCTGCTGACCCTCCCTGACGATACTATGGTGCTTCCCGGACACGGCGATGCTACCACCATCGGCCGGGAAAAGGCTACTAATCCTTACTTGGCGTAAAGTCTTTCGCGGGCTGCCTGCACACGCTCATCAGTGATATAATCGTCATAATCCATGATTTTGTCGATTATGCCGTTGGGCGTGAGTTCGATTATACGGTTACATACCGTCTGGATAAACTCATGGTCATGGCTTGACAGAAGTATGTTGCCCTTGAAGGTTTTGAGTGTGTTGTTAAACGCCTGAATCGACTCAAGGTCAAGATGATTGGTGGGGGAATCGAGTACAAGCGTATTGGCATTTGTCATCATCATACGGGCGATCATGCAACGCATTTTCTCACCACCCGAGAGCACCGAAGCTTTCTTCATAACTTCCTCTCCCGAGAAAAGCATTTTTCCGAGAAAACCTTTGAGATAGATCTCGGAATTGTCGTTGGAGAACTGAGAAAGCCAGTCGACGAGCGAGAGGTCAGTGTTGAAGAATTGCGAATTGTCGAGGGGCAGATAGGCAGTGGTAATAGTCTGACCCCAGTCATAAGTACCCGCATCAGCCTTGCGGTTGCCGGTTATTATCTCAAAGAGAGCGGTCATAGCGCGAGGGTCGTGGCTCAGGAAAGCGATCTTGTCACCCTTCTCCACCTGAAAATTCACATCGGAGAAAAGCACATCGCCGTCGATGCTTGCTGTGAGTCCTTTGACTTCAAGAATCTTGTTACCGGGCTCGCGCTCAGGGGTGAAGATGATACCGGGGTAACGGCGCGATGAGGGTTGAATCTCCTCCACATTGAGTTTCTCAAGCATCTTCTTGCGCGAGGTGGTCTGCTTTGACTTGGCCACGTTGGCACTGAATCGCGAGATAAATTCCATAAGCTCCTTACGCTTTTCCTCAGCCTTCTTATTAGCTTGCTGCTGCTGACGTAAAGCAAGCTGGCTGGATTCGTACCAGAAGCTGTAATTACCTGAGAAAAGTGTAAGTTTATTGTAATCAATATCGAGCGTATGGGTACACACCGAGTCAAGGAAGTGACGGTCGTGGCTCACGACGAGCACCGTATTCTCAAACTTTGAAAGATAATCTTCAAGCCAGGTGACGGTCTCAAGGTCAAGATCATTGGTAGGCTCGTCGAGAAGCAGGTTGTCAGGATTACCGAAAAGCGCTTTTGCAAGAAGCACTCGCACTTTCTCGTTACCAGATATATCACGCATGAGCATATTGTGACGGTCTTCCTTTATTCCGAGGCCGCTGAGCAAAGCGGCGGCATCGCTTTCGGCATTCCAGCCTTCAAGTTCGGCGAAACGCTCTTCGAGCTCGGAAGCGCGTATACCATCCTCGTCAGAGAAATCTTCTTTGGCATAAAGCGCATCCTTCTCCTGCATGATATCCCATAATACAGTGTGGCCGCGGAGCACGGTCTCCATCACCGTGCAGTCATCAAACTTAAAGTGGTCCTGCTCAAGCACACTCATTCGTTCGCCGGGACCCTGTCTCACGGCTCCATGGGTAGGGGAGAGCTGGTCAGATAATATACGCATCAGGGTAGACTTGCCCGCGCCGTTGGCACCTATGATACCATAACAGTTGCCGGGAGTGAATTTTAAGTTAACATCCTGAAACAGGACACGTTTGCCGAACTGGATTCCTAAGTTTTCGACTGCTATCATTTCGGGTAAATTACTATTCTAAGATTGATATTTCTTTTTGAGGGTGCAAAGTTACGAATTTTTATCCAAATTGTATATCTTTGCAGTTAATTATGGAAAAGGAAATCAAAAAATGGAAGACCCTGAAGAGTGATTATCTTATCACCCGCCCATGGCTCACTGCTCGCCGTGACACGGTGGAGTATCCCGACGGCCGCATCAATGATGAGTATTACGTGCTGGAATATCCTACGTGGATTAATGTCATAGCCCGTCGGACGGATGGGAAGTATGTCATGGTAGAGCAGTATCGTCACGGATTGGGCGAAGTGCTCGTAGAGCTTTGTGCCGGAGTTGCCGAGAAAGGAGAGAATCCTGAAGACGCGGCTCGCCGTGAACTCCTTGAAGAAACCGGCTATGGCAACGGTCGCTGGTCATTACTCACTGTTCTCTCGGCCAATCCCGGGTCACAAAACAATCTCTCATACAGTTTCCTCGCCGAAGACGTGGAGCTTCTTACTCCGGAGCAACACCTTGATGATACCGAAGACCTAAGGGTAGTGATTCTCTCGCGGGAGGAATTATATGATATGCTTGTCAATGACAGGGTGAGACAGTCGCTCATGGCTGCTCCGCTGTGGAAATATTTCGCAACTAAAAAATAAAATCCTCATGGAAATAACACCGGGTAATATAATGTTGATACTCGCGGCACTGCTTTTCCTGAGCGTGCTCGTGGGGAAAGCGGGTAGCAAATATGGCATGCCTGCGCTTTTGTTATTCCTCGGAGTGGGAATGTTGGCCGGTCAGGATGGATTCGGGTTGCGGTTTGACAATGCGGCCATAGCTGAATTCATAGGCATGTTCTCGCTCTGCATCATTCTTTTCTCAGGTGGCCTTGACACTGATTTTAAAGAGATTCGCCCGGTGCTCGGGCCGGGTGTGGTACTGGCCACCGTTGGAGTGCTTATTACCACGGCTGTCACAGGTGTGTTTATCCACGAGATTATGTCGTGGCTACTGCCTGCTTACCATTTCGGCTGGATAGAATCATTTCTGCTTGCTTCGATTATGTCGTCGACTGACTCGGCATCTGTTTTCTCGATACTCAATTCATCGGGAGTGGGATTGAAAGAGCGACTAAAACCTACGCTCGAACTCGAATCCGGCTCCAATGACCCTATGGCTTATCTGCTTGTGATTCTATTTATTTCGATCATAGAATCGGGCGCGGACTTTAGCGGTGCGTTGCTGTGGGACTCGATATTCAAATTTGTACTCCAGATGGCCGGAGGCGCGATAGGGGGCATTGTAATAGGTTATCTGACCGTGAAAGTAGTAAACGCATTTAATTCTTCCAACGAATTTTTCTACCCCATCATGGTGATAGCCTGCTGCTTCTTTGCTTTCACGCTTACCAACCTCTGCGGGGGCAACAGCTACCTTGCCGTGTATATCGCAGGATTGGTGGTAGGAAATAAGAAAATAGCTTTGAAGCGCACCATCACTACCTTTCTCGGAGGGTTCACATGGCTCGTGCAGATTGTGATGTTCCTCACGCTCGGTCTTCTTGTCAATCCCACCGAACTGATCCACATAATCCTTCCGGCATGTTTGCTCGGCATGTTCATGATACTGTTTGCCCGCCCCATAGCAGTATTAATTTCCCTTGCTCCGTTTAAGCGGTTCTCGACAAGAGCAAGGATATTCGTATCATGGGTGGGACTGCGTGGCGCCGTGCCTATTATCTTTGCTACCTACGCCCTCATGTCGCCCGACGTGGAGCACGCGCGCTTCATGTTTAATGTAGTATTCTTCATCACTATTCTATCACTTCTTATTCAGGGAACGACGGTCAATTCCATGGCAAGTTGGCTCGGACTGACCACGCATCCTAAAGAAAAGAAATTCAATATCGACCTTCCCGACGAGATCAAAGCCTCTATGCAGGAGATGACCGTGAGCGGAATCCTTCTGGCCGAGGGTCATACTCTCAAGGAGATCGACCTTCCCCCTGACACTCTTGTAATTTTCATAAAGCGAGGTGACGACTATCTTATTCCCACCGGCAATACCCGCCTGTATCTCAACGATACATTGCTTATCATATCGCGCCACGAAAAGCGACTGCGCAAACTGGTTAAAAATATGAGATAAATATGCAAGACAATCGCAACGAACTTTTCCCCATAGTCACACCCGAAGGGGTTGTGATAGGATCGGCCACACGTGGCGAGTGCCACTCGGGGTCTAAATTGCTTCATCCTGTAGTTCATATTCACGTTTTTGACCGTGATGGCCGGCTATATCTTCAGAAGCGGCCGGAGTGGAAAGACATTCAGCCCGGCAAGTGGGACACATCGGTAGGTGGTCATGTAGACTTCGGCGAAGAGATCGTTGACGCTGCTCAACGCGAAGCCCGGGAAGAGCTCGGCATCACTGCGGGTAATCTTGAACCGATAGGTAGCTATGTATTTGAATCAGACCGCGAGCGTGAACTTATCAATGCCTACCGGCTGACTGTGGAGTCTCCTGACGAAGTAACACCCTCCGCCGAACTCGACGGTGGTCGCTTCTGGACTCTCACCGAAATAACCTCAGCCATCGGCACCGGCATTTTCACCCCAAATTTTGAATCAGAATTCCACCGTTTCTTCGGAAGGAAATAAAAATCCATCATTACTTAAAGTCGGAGGCTGACCCGGTAATCGGATCAGCCTCCTGACGGTTATGAACAGAGGTTTGTATTATTCTTCGGTGTTCTTTTCGGCGTATTCCTTGAGGAGTTTTTCCTGAACGTCGGTGGGAACGATTTCGTAAGAGTCAAATTTCATAGTGAATGATGAGCGGCCGCCGGTGATTGAAGAAAGGGCAGTAGAGTAAGATGCCATTTCTTTCAAAGGTACCTTGGCAGTGATCATTTCAAAACCGTTGTCGCTCGACATGCCCATGATGACACCGCGGCGACCTTGAAGGTCAGAAATCACAGCACCCATATAGTCGCTCGGAACCAGAATCTCTACATTGTAGATAGGTTCAAGGATCTTGGGCTTGGCGTTGCGGAATGCTTCAGAGAATGCGTTGCGGGCGGCAAGACGGAATGAAATTTCATTTGAATCAACAGGGTGCATCTTACCGTCATATATACATACTCTCACGTCGCGGGCATAGCTGCCGGTGAGCGGGCCTTGCTCCATGCGGTCCATAAGGCCCTTAACGATAGCGGGTATGAAGCGGGCATCGATGGCACCACCTACGATACAGTTGTGTACCACAAGTTTGCCACCCCATTCAAGAGGTATTTCCTGAGTATCACGGATATTCATCTTGAATTCCTGATTGCCGAAGCGATAGGTGTCGGGGAGGGGAGCGCCTTCTTCGTAAGGCTCGATGATGAGATGAACCTCACCAAACTGGCCGGCACCGCCTGACTGCTTCTTGTGACGGTAATCAGCGCGAGCTTTCTGATTGATAGTCTCTCGATAAGGAATCTTGGGCTCCTCAAAGATGATGGGGAGTTTATCATTGTTTTCCACGCGCCACTTGAGAGTACGGAGGTGGAATTCACCCTGACCTGACAGGATAACCTGCTTAAGCTCCTTAGACTGCTCGATAACCCAAGTGGGATCCTCCTCGTGCATACGGGTAAGGATAGTCATCATCTTTTCTGCATCGCTTTCAGTTACGGGGCGAATGGCACGACGATACTTGGGATCCGGGAAACGGATGAAGTCAAAGCGGTAGTCGCAGTCCTTGCCGTCGAGGGTATTGCCGGTACGAACATCTTTAAGCTTGACGGTAGCACCTATATCACCGGCACAGAGCTTGTCGACCTGAGTCTTGATCTGACCGCATACACACATTATCTGGGCGATACGCTCCTTAGAGCCGCGTGTCACATTGTCAAGGTCCACACCGGGAGTGAGTGTACCTGACATAACCTTGAAGTAAGAAACTTCACCGATATGAGGTTCGACGGTGGTCTTGAACATATAGAGCGACAGCGGGCCGTCAGAATCAGGCTTAACTTCCACGCCGTCGACAGTCTCGGGGGCGGGCATATCATTGACGAATGGCACCACGTTGCCGAGGAACTCCATCATGCGTCGCACACCCATATCCTTGGCTGCACTTACGCAGAACACAGGATAGATAGAGCGGTCGACGAGACCCTTACGGATACCTTCGCGCATCTCATCTTCAGTAAGATGACCCTGGTCAAAGAATTTTTCCATGAGGGTTTCATCATTTTCAGCCGCAGCTTCCACCAGGGCGTGGTGAAGTTCGTTGGCACGCTCAAGCTCCTCAGCGGGAATCTCCTCGATGGTAGGAACACCGCCATCGGGACCCCATGAATATTTCTTCATGAGGAGAACGTCGATCATCGAGTTAAACTGCGGGCCGGCATTGAGCGGATACTGGATGGTGACAATCTTATTACCGAAGTGCTCACGGAGCTGCTCCATTACTTTTTCATATTCAGCCTTTTCGCCGTCGAGCTGGTTGAGTGCGAAGATCACGGGCTTCTTAAGCTTCTGGGTGGTGCGGAAGATATTCTGAGTACCTACTTCCACACCATACTGTGAATTGATAAGTATCACACCGGTATCAGTCACGTTGAGAGCCGTGATAGCATTGCCCACGAAGTCATCAGCACCCGGACAGTCGATGAAGTTAAGTTTCTTTCCGAGGAATTCAGCATACATCACTGTGGAGAATACCGAGTAGCCATATTCTTTTTCTACAGGGAATGAGTCACTTACAGTATTTTTTCCTTCTACGGTACCTCTGCGTTTTATAACTCCACACTCGTAGAGCATAGCCTCTGCAAGTGTGGTTTTACCTGAACCCTTGCTTCCGAGAAGGGCTATGTTTTTAATTTCATTGGTTTGATATACTTTCATGATATCAGTTTTTTATTGTTGGTATTAAATTAGTTTTTCTTATTTTATGCCGCAAATTAGTAATAAATTCTGAAAGATAGGTAGTAAATAAATATGTTTTATAACATAACTTTGAAGATTTCACATTTTTTTCTTATAAATATACACGGCTCTTTCATTTAAAAATACTATAAGAGTATGATTCCCTTACCCGG
>CAYZFG010000033.1:3760-24951 GCA_964477665.1 uncultured Staphylococcus sp. | reverse complement strand
AGGCAGCCCTCGCCGAAGTGCGCGCCCTCATCGCCCGCGACCCCGTAGAATACCTCATAGAACGATAAACCGATAAATCTAAAATTTAATCAATAATCTAATATTTAACCTTTTATTCATGAAGAAAATCTATCTATTCGGAGCGATGGCCATGGGCCTTCTCTTCACAGGTTGTAGTTCAGATGATCTCGTGGTACCCGATGAAAACCAGGTAATGGAGAAAGACCAGACCTTCTTCATCAGCATGAGCATCATGGGCGACAATCCCTCTTCGCGCGCAGCTGCCGATAACGGTTCGCCCGTAGAAGGCACCGATTTCGAAGACGGCACCCTCAACGGAGAGAACGAAATCAACAATGCTTATTTCGTTTTCTACGATAATGCCGGCAACGTGGTGGGCGATATCGTCCCCGTCGAGCTCGAAAACGGCGCAGCCGGTACCACCGGTACTGTAGAGTATATCTACAAGTCAGTAGTGCCCGTGAGCGTAAAGAAGGGTGAAAACAAGCCCACTCAGGTGATCTGCTACATCAACCCCATTTCTCCTGCGACACTTCAAAACCCGCTCAACATCATCCAGACCATCTCGCGCACTGCTACATGGTCTACCATCAGCGGCGGTAGCACCAAGTACTTCGCCATGAGTAACTCAGTGTACTATCCCCGCGCCAACGGTAGTACCACCGGTCTTCCTCCTACCGACGGCCTGCCTCAGATCGCCGTGCCCATCCCCGACGGTTATCTCTATACCACTGAGAAAGCTGCAGAGGAAGCACTCGATGGTGACAATACTCTCAATATCTACGTAGAGCGTTACGCTACCAAGTTATCTTTCACAGCTGTAGATCCCACCGACTATATCACCGCCACCCGTGTGTATAACCTCACGGGCAATCCCGGTTCTACCGCAAGCTGGACCACCAAGCAGGTGACACTCACTTTCGAGCCTCAGTACTGGGCACTCAATGCCGAGTCCAACCGCTCTTACGTCATCAAATCGTTCCGTCAGGAAAATGCTGAGGGTGAAGTACTTCCCGATAACTACACTTTCGGTTCGCTCAACGCTTATCTCAACCCCGCCACTTACATTACCGCTGATAATTCGTGGGATTACGTGAGTGGTACCGAACTTGATGGCGACAATCGCTGGGCATGGAACAATCCTGACTATCACCGCTCTTTCTGGGGCATGTCGCCCGCTTACTTCACCAAGGAATATCCTGAAGTATCGGCTGACCTTGCTGACCTTACCGTAAACCAGAAATACATCTCTTACAACGAACTTGAAGACCTCGGTTTCGATGCTGATGTGACCGCGCCTCAATATTTCCGCGAAACTACCGTAGGCTCACGTGCTCTTAACTCCAAGAACCCCAATGCCGCCGTTGCTTCCGTAATCTATGTGGGTCAGTACAAGCTCAATCTTGACGGTACCGAACTGCCCGAAGGTACCAATTTCTACACCTATCTCAAGGGCAACGTACCTTTCGAAGGTGTGAATGAAGACCGTCCTTACGTATACTTCGAGTCTACCACCGATGCTGAGAATGGTACCGTAACGAGCAAAATCTCAGGTGGCGAATCCATGCTCCTCCGCTACTTCGCTCAGGTTACTACCCTCTACAGAAAGTCGGCTACCGCCGAAGAACAGGCTGCCGGTGAATATACCCGCCTCTCTGTCACCAATCCCGCTGACCTCAAGCTCATGATCAACGCTCTTAACGTGACCGAGATTTCTGATGCAGTGAAGGTCGCAATGGATGGTAACTCCAATACCAAGGCTCCTATACAGAACAATGCACGCGCTCTCCAGTTTACCAGCGCTGCCAATGCTGCCGGTATCTACATCGTGACCGGTGGCGGTTACATGCAGATCGTAGCCGACGGTACTACCACTACCGATAACCAGATTACCCTCACCGACGCTAATGTGGCTCTCATGCGTCAGGTAGGTCTCTCTTACTTCTACAATACCGGACACGCTTACTTCTCTATCCCCGTGAAGCATTACGGCTGGTATCGTAAGGGCAACGAGCAGAAGGATGCCTCTCATATCGACTGGAATCAGGTACGTGTAGGTGACTTCGGTATGGTACGTAACCACAGCTATCAGCTCAATGTATCGGAAATCAAGGGTCTCGCCTCAGGTATCGGTGATGATGACAACCCCATCGTGCCCCCGTCGAGCTCTCAGGATTACTACATGGCTTACTCGGTCAACATCCTTAAGTGGGCTGTAGTACCCGTGCAGAACGTCAAACTCTAATTCCCGCCACGCCTTTCCCAAGGAGTGAACCCTGTATACGCCCGGAGGGACTTCCCTCCCTCCGGGATATTTTAAACCATATCATTTATGCTTCATAACACTTTCCGCAACATACTCCGCCTGATGCCCGCAGCCGTGACCTTTCTCGCCTCGACGGGATGCTCATCGTGGGTATACGACGACCTGCCCGAATGTCCCGCGCAACTCAACGTGAAGTTTCAGTTTAACTACACGCTTGACCGCGGCGAGGTGCTCGGACAAGATTTCGCCGACCAGGTGCGCTCTGTCAACGTGTGGGCTTTCGATAAGTCAGGAAATTTCGTGTGGTCAGGTTCAGCCGCAGGCGATGCGCTCGCTTCGCGCGACTTTCAGCTTGAGACCGATCTCGGCGAGGGTACCTATGACTTCATAGCGTGGTGCGGACTTGACGGCAACGAGGATTTCTCCCTCGATACCTACACTCCCTCTTCCATGCAGGAGCTCGAAGTGAAGCTTAATACTATAGAAAATTCCGGCCTCAACGTAAGCCACTCCCATTTCAAGGGTCTTTTCTACGGCCGCATGACCGACGTGGAGCATAAGGTGAACCCTTACGCCCCCTCTATCACTACGGTGACCATCCCTCTTATCAAGGATACCAACGACATCGCCGTGATGCTCGTAAATGAAGACGGTACCGCCCTGAAAGAAGAGGACTTCACCGTATCATTCACCTACGCCGACTCATGGCTGGCGTGGACCAACGCAGTCAAGGGCGAGAGCCCCACTGTAACCTATACGCCGTGGAGCACGCTCTACGGTGAAACTTCCCGCAGCCGCGCCGAGGGTGACGATGACGACGACACCGCTCCCGTGCGCTCCACTCTTCTCTACGAGATGTCAGTGAGCCGCCTCATCAAGGGTGGCAATGCCTATCTCGACATCGTGCGTAATACCGACGGCGAACGCATCATCCATATTCCCCTTATCGAATATTTCCTCTACGCCAAGGGCAACCGCTTTGACCAGTATGGCGACCAGGAATATCTCGACCGCCGAAGCGACTATTCCGCACTTTTCTTTATCGACAATGACCTCGGCTGGTACACCGCAGCCGGAATATATATCTGCGGCTGGGCTATCGTCCCCCCGCAAAACTCTTCTTACTAATAAGGCACCGCTTCTGATGAGACTATACATCGCTACACTTATCTCGGCTCTGCTTCTCACCGCGTGCTCGCTTATCGAGGATCCGGTGAGGGATTGCTCTGACGTGGAGGCTCCGCTGGATGCGCTGATGCTGAGCTTCGAGATGCACACGTCAGGCTCAGTCATCAGCTCGCGCGCCGATTCAGAGCATGAGGAGATAAGAAGCGAATATCGCGATTTTGAAGACGCGATAGATTTCAAGGATTGCGCGGTATTTGTTTTCGCCGGCACCGGCGAACTCACCGGCGCGGAAACCCTCGTCTATAAGAAGACTGACCTGGGCCTTTCGACCGACAATGACAACTCCATCACGGGTGCCTACGGAAATTATACGGTAAACCTTACCATCACCCGACCCCGCTTCAAGGAGCTGACCGGTATAGATGTAAAACCCGGCGGTACTGACCTTATTAAATTCCGTATACTCCTGCTTGCCAACTGCTCCTCGCCCGGTACAAGTGCTGCCGCGAAGTGGAATCAGATTGACGGAACGACTTACAGCAAAGTGATAGAGCAGCTGAGCGCGTGGCGGTTTGCCATGGGATATATCTACAATCCTTCGCCCGCGAGCACAGCTGTGACCGATATCTATAATAAAAAGAAAGCCCCCATGTTTGGCACCAACGTGTTTGCCGCCACTCAGCAGGCGCTTATCGACAGCCGCCCTGAAGACCGCCTCCAACTCGGCAGCATGGATCTGCTGCGCGCGATAGCCAAGGTGAGGGTGGTGGACAACATTCCCGGAAAAAATGAGGCGGGTTATCCCAAGATTGCGGGAGCTACATTTATCAGTTCGCAGAGCGAGGCGTGCCAGCTTCCCTACAACGCGCTGACCTATCAGAACGGACAGCAGGTACATACCCCCAATCTCGCCGCCCCCGACAATGAACTCGTATATGATGGCGCTCCCTCCTACGAGCTCGGCTCGATCCCCGACGCTTGGTCAATCACCCCGGCTTCACAGCGCAAGGGCACCACTTGGATAGGATATGTTCCCGAGCAGAAGATAGGTGCCGAAGCAACCGACGCCCTGGCCGGTATGCCCGTATTCAAGGTCTCGGTGGCTATGGATGAAAATACCGTCAATCTCTACGAGGTGCCCCTGACCGAGTACAATGACGTGACATTCACATTCGGCGATTATATCCTGCGCAACCACATCTATACCCTCTCGGTCAACGGTCTTCAGGATTCCCACCCCGTGGTGGAAGTGGCCGTGAAGGACTGGCGAAAAATCTATTATGAATATGAGTATTAAATTTCAGCATATTACCATCATCATCACCTTGCTTGCGGCGCTTCTCACAGGCTGCACGGCCGAGGTGCCTGACCGTGCCGGCATCAACTCCGGCTCCCGATTCATCCTCCGCGTCCCGGCGGCAGGGCAATTTGCTTCGAGAGGCGGTGACAATGACGGCGAACTGAAATTTACCTCTCTTTTCTTTTTCGCTTACCCCGCTGACGCGAGCAAGACTCCCGTCATTGTTTCACTCCCTTTGGGCGAGGGTACTCCGCCGTTTCAGGAAGAGTATCAGTCATATACGGTAGACCTTACCGCGGGCGACTACCGGTTTTATCTCTGCGCCAATATATATGATGCCGCCGCCGACGTGGCTACCCTCCCGCAGAGTGCCTCGGCGCTCGAAGAGGAGGTCTACAATCTTCCGGCCGGTTATCAGTGCGCCATCCCCGCTGCGGGACTTCCCATGTCGGCCACCCACACTGATCTTTTTACCGAGGACAGCGACGGCACGCGCCACTCGCTTACCGGTACTATTTATCATTACGACGGTAATGGCGTGACCCTCTACGCTCCGCTCACATTTCTCTTCTCAAAAATCACCCTTGTCCCCTTTGATGCTCTGGGCAACCCGGCTGAGATTGAAAATGTAAGGTTTACCAATGTCTCTGAAACCGAGCCGGTGATAGCAAATGCCGCTTTCACCTCTTACGGTAGCACCTCCCTATCGCTTACCGATGCCGGTGATGAGTATTCCTATTATCTCCCCGAGCGCTACGTGGCCGCGGGAAGTGAGGCGATGCAGTCGGCTCTCACATTCAACATAGGGGAAAAGGAAATCACCCTACCGCTGGGCGAGACCGGCAATGTTGATACAGCAAATCCCAACGCCGTGCCCGCTGAGGAAGATCTCCGCTCCCTAGTCAGAGGCACGGAATACACCTATACCCTCAACACCCTCGTCGACATCACGCTTCAGGTCACCCCATGGTCACCAGATATTATTTCATCGTCGCTCAAGGGACCGGTCTACCTCCACGTGGAGAGTCAGGAATATGAAGTGACTGCCGGCACCATTACTCCTATATGGTTTCAGTCTGATGCCGAGAAGGTTTACATCGAGTCGCCCGGGTTTACTTTTACCGACGGCGACGGTAAACTACAGACCGTGAATCTCTACGATTACTCGGTTGACGCGACCAACGATACGATACGCGTGTGGGTCAATACTGACATCAGGATGAGCCAGTATGATGAAATAAAGGCGAGTATACAGGCCGGAGAAGGGAAATATGACTATTTCCACATCGTGGCCGGTCCTATCCACAAGCGTATCCGTGTGACCCCGCTCACTCTTGAATATTATCTGAATGTTAGCCCCGTGGAGATTCCTATAGATGTAAGTCTGCGCATCTCCTCGGGTGAATATTCGGGCCGCATCCCCGTGACGATCCGCACCAATTATCCTCAGGTAAAGGTCTCGATTCCGGCCGACGGCGGCTGGGATGCCATCCCGGCCTCAGAGAGCGGTGCTCTCGCCGTAATGACACCCGCGGGCACTGCGGTGACCGAACTCGCTCCCGGCCTTACCACCATGGTGGCTGACTCGGCCTACGTGAACTACTATGTGAAGTTTGACGGCCTTAATTCCGGTTATAAGATATGGAAAGATGATGCGACGTTTACAGTAAATGTGACCGGTATCGACGACGAGGGCAACGAACAGCTCAACGTGCCTGTCACCGTGACAATAGTGCCCTTAACCCTCAACTATAAGATTCACTTCAAGGTCAAGGATAATAACTGGTCGCTCCCCCATATCTACATATACCAGTGTCTGGAATTTCCGGCTGACTGGCCCGGAACTTACAACGGCGTACCCTTAGCCTCAAAACCTATCGGCTACCAGAGTGCTCAGTACGCTACATCCTATTTTGCCGCGCTTGAATATTCATTTACCGGTGCGGTAGCATTCCGAGGATGGGATGTAGCTGTAAATCACAATGAGCTGTACTACTCCAACGGCACCGTGCGCCCCTTTGACGGATACTCTGTCCAGGGCTTCTACATATTCAACGGTGCTTCCGATACATGGGTGGTGGAAAAGCAGGAGACTGCCAGTCTGCGCTACTCTTACTTGATGGACTTCTGCAAGGAACATCGTGACTATGTCACGGTGGATCATGCTGATTTCCCCGGGAAGTATTGCCCGCTCTGTGCGTGGGATCCCGAAGTGGGCTCTGTAATGAATCGTCTGTGGCCCGGTATCATGATGAAACCCGAGGGTGACGGATGGTATGAATTTGAGCTCACCGGTATCGCTACCCCCGGCAAGACGCTGATAATGTTTTGCGACACTCATGGCGGTAATTCCGTCAACCGTTACCCCGGCTCCAGCGAGGTGGGCATACCGCTTTTTGATTACCCGTCCAAGGAGGGCTGGCTGCTCTACAACGGTGTGATGAGCGACCGCGTAAACAATCAGTTCTCTCCCGTAAAGCCCTAATACCTCTCAGCTGATATGATAAAAAGGATATTCATATATATGATGGTGGCGCTCGCTCTTGCGGCGTGTACCGATACGCTTGATTTTCAGCCCGGCAACACTATTGACAGCGACGGCAACGTAAGTCTGGTCATGGATGTGCCCGCGCCGGTCTCTCGCCTGAGCCGCGCTGTAGATCCGGAGTATCAGGTTGATGACGTGACGGTACTCATCTACACCGGCGACAATGACAATACGTTCCCCGCTCAGGTGGAGAAAATTTTCATAGACGCTACCAAGAATACCTCGCCCAATGCCCTCAGAGCTATTGATGACACGAAATACAATCTGTCATTCCGCCTTGATGCCGCGCTGCGGGGAAAGAGCGACCTCCGCTTTTATTTCTTCGCCAACAGCGCCTTGGCTCTCAACGCTTTCACCGAGAGCTCACTCGCTACCACTACCACCACCGAACTGACCGTGCAGTCAGCCGACGGCGTTACGCTGCCGGTTATGTGCGGAAAGGCGTCGGCTACACAGGTGCTCAGCAAGACCACCATCCCCCTTTACCGCAATGCCGCCAAGGTATCGGTGACCGATGCCGTGCCCTATCCCGCACCCGATGAACTCAACTATTTCCCTTACGAGCTTTACGGCGCGGCAACTCAATCGCCGGTCATGGCCGGTGTACTCACCGCGGATAATCTCGGTGAGTCATCCCTCACCACACCGTCGCAGTCGGCCACCGACGTAACCACGCTCGCTCCCATGCTTTTCCATCCTACTGTCAATGATGAAAATGCGATAGGTATCGGAGGCAACCTGTTTATCATCACCAAGGCTTCATTCGCCGGCACTGTCTATTTCTATCGCCTCGATTTCGTAAAGACCGAGACTCAGGGCGACGAGGAGGTGACGACGTATATCAATGCCGAGCCCAACCACTGGTATCAGTTTGTGATTCTCGATGTGGAGAGTCCCGGCTACGCCACACCCGCCGAGGCAGCCCTGCATCCTGACAATGGCGTGAAATACAAGATTCATGACCACTCGCCTGTGTCGTTCAACATGCAGAGCGACGGCTTCCGCGAGCTCGGCGTGAGTCATCTCATCAACTTTACCGGCTATCCCGCTACGGCCGACGAGTGGAGCGATGCCGAGGTGTATGTGAAATTCTTCTCCAAAGACCCCTCCGAGGTCCCCGCGGCAGCGGCCGTAATGCCGCTTATAACCGTAGATGATCCCTCCTGGCTTGAAATATCTACCCCCGAACTCGTCACCGACCCTGATGTTACCGGCGGCTCGGGTGCAGGCGACGATGCCAACGATGAGGGCACGGTCTACCGCTTTAAGCTGCGATTCAGCCAGACCAATCTTATAGGTACGCTTTATAACAAGATCACCGTCAGCTGGATGGGTCTTGAACGCGAGGTGCCCGTGGTGTGGGAGCGCAGCTTCAACGGTGCTGATATTTCGTCAGTAAAACTCACTATGAAATATAGCGGCTCCTCCTCAGTGATTGCCGATTATTGGGAATTTCTGGCGAGTACCGATGACCCCGAGGGTACGAAGGTAAATGCACTCTGGGGTATACAGACCACAGCCAACAATGGCAAAGTCCGTAATCAGGGCTTCCACTTCCCGGTGATGTACGGCTCGGGTACCAATCTGGCTACCTACTCCTACGACCTTGTATTTGACGAGCAGGATAAATTCAAGAAAAGTAATGTCAAGTCGCTCGAAGTCAAGGTGCTCGACGATACTCACGTGACATGCACAGCTACCGACAATGATGATTATTACGCCTACACCATCACCCGCGATAATACTGACCGCTACCAATACACGGTAGGCTCCATACGCTTTACTTTCACCTATCTCGACAATACCAAGGAGGTATATACCTTCTCCACTTACCACACCGGCTTCTTCCACAAGGATGGCCAGCTTCATCGCCTCGATGCCCGCGACGCCAACAATTATTACTATTACGAGGTGGTGCCCGTGATGATAGGCAACAAGACCCAGTATATGCTTGACCGCAATCTGGCTGCAAAGTCGGCCGAGATGTATGTGCGCGACAGCGAGGGCTATACTGAGATGGGTAATCCCGCAGCTGCCGGAGGCTATTATACCGTGGCATATCAGGAGTGGGCAGGAAATCACAGCGCTTACAAGGATCCGGTAATGTATGACGATACCACTGACCGTGTGTCGCCCCCGGGCTACCGTGTGCCTTACAAGAATGCCTGGGATGCCCTGCGCATCTCCACTTCCTTTCACAATGAGGCCGTGGGCAAGTACTTCCCCGTATATTACGTGACCGGTAATCCGCTCATCGGTAACGTGTATTTTCCCAAGTCGATGCTCTACAACAACGGCACCCGGAGCATCATGGGTGAATCACGCTCAGGCTACTACTGGACAGGCACCGCCGCCTCGGGCACTGAGAAGGATGAAATAGGCAAGTGGCTCAATATGCTGGTGCTCACCGGCAGCTCGTCAACTTACGCCAACGGCTGTGTGATGATTCCCTCTGACCCCTCGCTGGCCTACGGCGCATCGGTAAGATGTATCAACGACGTGCCCGACGACTCACAGTCAATGGTTACATCCTTCAATGTAAGCGGCGTGACCCACGTGTACCTCTACACTGAAGAGGGGGGTGGCACGCCCACTACCGCGTGGCCCGGCCATCCTATAGGCAACTACGCCACCATGTCGGGCGACCAGTGGTTTGGTTTCACCTACGAATCTACCCAGTTCAGCCCCGATCAGCTGTATGTGATCTTCAACTTCGTTGACGAGGCCGGAAGAATCTATACCTATAGCCGAAAGAGTGACGGCACTACACAGTGTACCACCACCCTCAGCCCCAAGCAATGTATGGGATGGAAAGTGGTGGGGGACGACAATGCCAATATCGTGCCTCACGACGGATATACCACCGTGGATAATGTGGCGCTGATGCCGGCATTTGAGACCGCCCTGGGCAACTGGTGGCGATGCGGCGGCCGTGGCACCGGCGCCCCCTTTGTATATGATTATCAATCGGCACCGCGCACCCTCTACCTCGTGGGAGGTGCCACTCCCGGTGGCTGGGATCTCGACAAGGCCACTCCCATAAATACCACCACCCCCGGCGTGTATAAAACTGAGATTGATCTCGAAAAAGGCGAATTTAAGGCCTGCTTCGTACCTGACTTTAATATGGACTTCCTCCGCCCCATCGTAAATCTTACTGAGATATCAGCTGATGGTGTGGCTAATCACGGCATGGGTGAGTGGAAGCAGACCACCGCTGCCACCGATTTCATGTGGAGGGTAGTCACTGCAGGAAAGTATGAGCTGACATTTGACATCAACAACATGACTTTTGATGCCCGCCTCATATCACGTACCTATCCCTCCATCCTCTACCTTGTGGGCGCTGCCACACCCGGCGGCTGGGATCTTGATAAGGCTACTGCAATCACTTCTTCATCCCCCGGCGTGTTCACCACTGAGATTAACCTCAGCACGGGAGAATTTAAGGCCTGCTTTGAGCTTAACTGGGCCAGCGACTTCCTGCGTCCCGTAGTTAATCAGACTCAAGTATCAGCTGATGGCGTAGCTAATCATTCCATGGGCGAGTGGAAGGAGTCAGTAGGGCCTGACTATAAATGGTACGTTGTCACCGCGGGTAGGTATAAACTTACATTTGACCTCGTCAATATGACTTTTGACGCTCAGTACATATATGAACCCGAACCCGCTGATGGTTACATACGCATCATCATCAATAATTACAGCAACTGGCCGCAGGTCAACCTGTGGTATTGGCAGGATACCCCGGTAATTAATGAGTACGGAAACACATGGCCCGGCCCCATGCTGAGCAGAGTGCCCGGAAGCACCACTCAGTGGTATATCGATATCCCTGATGATGTGCAGTGCATCCTCTATAGCAACAATGGTTCTCCCAAGTCGCCCGACATAAGATTGCCGGGTGGCAGCAGAATATACGAGTACAGTAACTAAGTAAAAGAAGAAAACAACTATTGTAGAGTAAATTTAGGTTTCGCATTACCATGGCAGGGGATGGGGAGTGGTATACGTCCGCGGTGGAGCTGTATCGGTCGACGGGGATGTCGGTCAAGGATATATGCGTGCTGACGGGGACGCCCGAGGCGAAGTTTCGGGCTTATCTGCGGCGGCATCAGCGCCACCTGATTTTTGCCCGCCAGGGGGTGACGGTTTCGCCTGAAAAGGCGGCCGGGATGCCTCTGCGCGGGCAGCGCGGACAGTCGATTGCGGCTCATGCGCGCTATCGCGAGGCGATACTTGCGTGTGACGATGTGAAGTATATCGACCTGAGCGTGACGCAGATAGCGCTGCGGTTTCACGTCAGTGTGTCGGGGTTGCGAAATCAGCTCCGTGCCCATTTCCCGGAGATTCTTGAGCGTCGCGAGAGTGAGCGCCGTCGCCGCGGCGTAAGGGGCAACGTCCACACCGGAGCGCGCGCTGCGAGCCGCGAGCAGTATGCCGCCGCGGTGGAGCATCTGCGCACCACTGACGATACCGTAAAGCTCACCGCCGAGCGATTTAATCTCTCGCTTCCGGGCCTCAGGGAGCATCTTCTGTATTATCACAAGGACTTGATAGAGAGCCGCACTGACCGTCGGCGTCGTGCCGAGGGCGTGAAGCGTCGCGGCGAACTCACCGGCAACGGTCAGCGCCATGCCCCCACCGAGGAGCGGCGCGAGCATTTCCGTGAGGCTGTGGAGCTTTATCGCACCACGGCCATGACCCAGCGCGAGATTGCCGAGGCTACGGGAGTGGATGCTGCAGCGCTTGAAAATCACCTGCGTATGTGGCATCGCGACCTGATATTAGCGCGCCGCGGCGCTCCGGCGGGGGCTGACCTCGCATCGACCAAGCACTATCTGCGCTCCACGGCTGAGAAGTATGCCCCGGCGGTGGAATTGCTGCGCACGTCGTCGCGCTCCATGGCCGACGTGGCGCGAGAGTGCGGCGTCAACGCCGAGTCGCTCCGCTGCTACCTCCGCGAGCACTTTCCCGCCCTCGCCGCCACCCGCCGCAAACGCAAGTCATAGTTTCAGGTCATAGGTCAGAGTTATAAGTGATAAGTTATAAGTGATAAGTTATAAGTGATAAGTGATAAAGTGATAGGGTCATTAGGGTCATTAGGGAACACCTTATAACTTATCACTATAACTTATTACCTCTTTGAAGGCGTAGGTGTGGCGGAGGGAGGTGGATTCGTCGATGAGGGTGAGGTGGCCGGTGGGGGCTACGTCGGCTATGGCGCCGCGGAAGCGGCGGCCTGTGGCGGCTTCGATGTAGGGGTGGAAGCCGTCGCGTCGCCACAGCATAGAGAGGTATTGCTCATGGAGCTGCTGAAGGCGCGAGGGGTTGTCGTAAAGGTCGGCTAAGGAGAGGATTTCGCGGGCGATGAGATTGGCCACGGTGGGAATATGCTGCTCGATGCCGGTGAGCTGATAGAGCGATACGGGATTGGGCGCATCGCTCTCGAAGCGGCGCTGATTGATGTTGACCCCTATTCCGGCTATACTCTTGATGATGCGGCTGCCTGCAAGGGTGTTTTCGATAAGGATTCCGGCTATCTTGCGGTCGCCGGCATAGATGTCGTTGGGCCACTTCACGGTTATCTTGTCGTCGGGGCCGGCAAGGAGCGATACTATGTTGGCCACGCCGAGCGCTACGATTTCCGACACGGCAAACTGTCCCGCGGCCGTGATGGCGCGCGGCTCAATGAGCATCGACATGGTGACGTTGAGCCCCGGTGCCGCCTCCCACGAGTTGCCGCGCTGGCCGCGACCGGCCGTCTGATTTCGGGTGATGACCACGGTGCCGTGGCGTGCGTCGGGCATGGAGGCAAGCACGGTGTTGGTCGACGTGGCTTCGTCGAGCCATATCATGCGCGGGGCATCAGAAGCAAATCTCTCGGCTATCATCGTCAAGCACTTTGATGTAGACGTGTACGGTATCTTCGGGCAGAAATTCCTCGACATTTTCGGGCCACTCCATGAAGCAGGGAGCGCCTGAGTAGAAATAGTCGTCGAGGCCCAGGTCGAGTGCCTGCTCGGGCGAGTCAATGCGGTAGAAGTCAAAGTGATATACCGGCGTGCCTGACTCGGTGGGATACTCGTTGATTATGGCAAAAGTGGGCGAGGCCGTGTCGTCGGGACGGGCGCCGAGTACTCGGCTGAGGGCGTTGATAAACGTAGTCTTTCCGGCACCCATCTGACCGTGAAAGGCAAAGACCTTATCGGTGCCCATCTTTTCTACAAATGTGCGCGCTGCGGGGAGCAGGTCATCGAGCGAGCTGACAGATATTACGGTTGCCATAGTCTATTTTTTAGGGGTAAGCGAGATGAAGGGTATGAGCATTTCTTCCATGGAGATACCGCCGTGCTGGAAGGTACCGTCGTAGTACTGCACGTAGTAATTATAATTGTTGGGGTATGCGAAAAAGTCGCGGTTGAGGGCGAAGATGTAGCTCGACGAGATGTTGGGCGACGGGAGGCCGAAGCGCTCGGGCTGCTTGATTTCGTAGACCTGACGGGCATTGTAGTTGAGATTCTTGCCCACCTTGTAGCGCAGGGCGGTATTGGTATTCTTGTCGCCCACGACCTTCACGGGATTGTCCACGCGTATGGTGCCGTGGTCAGTGGTGAGCATCAGGCGGTAGCCTTTCTCGGCTATGCGGCGGAAGATTTCGATGGCGGGCGAGTGGCGGAACCACGACTCGGTGATCGAGCGGTAGGCCGCATCATTGGCCGCGAGCTCGCGTATCATCTTTGACTCGGTGCGGGCGTGGGAGAGCATGTCGATGAAGTTGAGCACGATGACATTGAGCTGATTGGTCTCCAGATTGGAAAACTCGCGCAGTAGCCGCTCGGCGCCGGTGGAATCATTGATCTTGTTGTAGGAGAACTTGAAGCGGCGGCGGAAGCGGTCGAGCTGGGTGGCGATGAGGGGCGACTCGTTGATATTCTTTCCCTCGGGAGAATCCTCGTCGACCCACAGCTCGGGAAACATTTTCTCGATGGCCAGCGGCATGAGGCCCGAGAAGATGGCGTTGCGGGCATATTGCGTGGCCGTGGGGAGGATGGAGCAGTAGAGGCTCTCGTCGATATTGAATATGTCGGCCAGCAGGGGCTTGATGGTGAGCCACTGGTCGAGGCGGAAATTGTCGATGAGCACGAAAAACACCTTTTCGCCCGCGTCGAGAGCCGGGAAGAGGCGGGTGCGGAACAGGTCAGGGCTCATCTCGGGGCGGTCATTGTCGGGCGACAGCGAGTCGCGCGTCCACGTCTCATAGTTGCGGCGGATGAATTTGCAGTACTCGCTGTTGGCCTCGTTGCGCTGCATGAGCAGCAGCTCGTCCATATTGGTCTCGGTGGCGGCGAGCTCCAGCTCCCAGTAAGTGAGGGTGCGGTAGAGCTGCATCCAGTCGTCGATGGTCGAGGCCTGATTGATGAGGGTGGAGATATTGGCAAACTCACGGCGGTAGTTGTCTGACGCCTTCTGCGACACCAGCGCATCGGAGTGGAGATTTTTCTTAATCGAGAGCAGAATCTGATTAGGGTTGACCGGCTTGATGAGATAGTCGGCAATCTTGTTGCCCACGGCCTGGTCCATGATGTTTTCCTCCTCGCTCTTTGTGATCATGATGACGGGAGTCTGCGGTGCCACGAGCTTGATGCGCTGCAGCGTCTCCAGGCCGGTGAGGCCGGGCATATTCTCGTCGAGAATTATGAGGTCGGGCGACAGGGTTTCGGCCATTTCGAGGGCATCGCGGCCGTTGTTGACGGTCTCTACGTCGTAGCCCTTGCTGCGGAGGAAAAGTATGTGGGGCTTCAGGAGATCAATCTCGTCGTCGGCCCATAGTATCTTGGGATTCATCGTGGAGAGTGGTTACGGTTATTCATCTTCGTCGCCCTCGCTACCTATGAGGTAGCCGGGGAGCTCGGGAGTGGCAGGAGCAGGAGAGGGTGCGGGAGCAGGTGCGGGAGCAGGAGCGGGGGTGACGGGTTCTTCCTTCGCCTTCGGCTCAGGCACAATCACGGGGGCGGGCTCAGGCACAGGCACAGGCTCAGGGGTGCTTTCGGGCTCGGGCATATCTATGAGCTCATCCTCCTCCATCACCTCCTCGGCTGAGGGATAGGCGGCTTCGATTTCGGGATACATCTCTTCGGCCGAGGGGTACTCGTCGGGCGGCAGCACGGCCTCGTGGGTGGCGCGCACGGTCTCCTCGCCTATGAAATTGAAGTAGTCGTCAAATGATCCGGCGCCCGAGAGAAGCAGGTCAAAGTTTTCCTGACTGATGGGCACGGGGCGCACGTCGGCCGGCAGATCAAGCCCGGCCGGACCCTCAAAGAGGGAGCGGTAATAATTCAACTCTCGCTCGTTTTCAAAGCCCTTGATGACGAGCAGCCCCAGGCGGCCGAAGTTCATCAGTTCGAGGTCAAAGTCGCGCACCATGAATGTATTGAAGTTGTGGCGGGCCACCTCGTAGAGCAGTGTGTTGGGCGAAATGGAGTCAGTGGGGAAGAGGAGCACGAGCAGCTGGGGCGATTCGGGCGCGAGCTTGAATTCGAGCTCGCCGGCCTCGGCGGCAAGGGCGGTGGAGTCGTTGCTCAGGCGTATATCCCACAGCATGGAGCGGCGGTTGCCCGAGGTAGTGCGTAGTTCGCGACCCGAGCGCAGTCCTTTGAGCCATGCGCCGGCCACGGGGGTGAGGTCGGTGTCGGGGTAGCGCTCAAGGAGCGAAGTGATGGTGGCGGCAAAGTCGTCGTGGCGGCGCTCGGTGACGTAGGCCAGCGCGTGGAGAAACATAAACTTGGGCATCAGCGGGCTGAGCGGGAACTCCTCGCTCACTCGCTCATAGGCGCGGTGTACGGCGGCATTGTTGTTGTCGAGATAGTTAGCATAGGCTTGGTCGTAGAGCTGCGCCTGCACGGCATCCATGCGGCGG
The DNA here is from genome assembly GCA_964477665.1 of uncultured Staphylococcus sp. Classification (GTDB taxonomy): domain Bacteria; phylum Bacteroidota; class Bacteroidia; order Bacteroidales; family Muribaculaceae; genus Duncaniella. The sequence goes on along the minus strand of CAYZFG010000033.1, from coordinate 8,768 downwards.
ATATTGTCGAAGTAGTTGGGGTCGGCCAGCGCCACTGCATATTTCGACTCGGGGAACTCCTCGATGAGCAGACGGCGGTATTTCTCAGCCTCGGCCGGGCGGTCGCGGCGCATGTTCATCAGGTAGAGGTTGTAGTAAACTTCGAGGCGATACACATTGTCGGGGTAGCGGCCCATGAGCTTGCCGAACTCGCCTGATGCGGCGTCGAAGTCCTCCATCTTGTCCTTGAGTATGATACCCATGTTATAGAGGCCCTCCTGGATTACGTCGTTGGCCACGGCGCGGTCAGCATCGGTGGCTGGAATCTGCTTGAGGTAATACTCGGGATAGTGCGGGTCGCTCTCGCGGCGGGCGCTTTCAGCCTTCTCGTCGTCGGTGCGTTCGTCGGGTTCCTCGTCGGCACCCGATTCGCCGTCCTCATCTTCGGGGAATTCGTCGAGCGAGTAAGATGTCTTGTCGCGGCGCCGCCAGTTGTCCTCATACTTGCGATTGCCCCACCGCTTCTGGAACTCGGTGCGGCCGGCATTGCGGGTAGCGGTATTGTAGAAATACCACGATTTATCAGTATTGAGTGTGAACGACGACGGCGCATTGTTGCCCTGAAGCGAGTTGCCGTTGGCGGCCTGCTGAGCCATGTATTCCTCGCGGCGAGCCTCGTCTTCCATCTCCTTTTCTTTCTTCTTAAGATCGTCGATGATGCGGTTGACGACCTTCAGCTGCTCCTCGGGCGACATGGCCGAGAGGCGCAGGAGTGAGTCGTTGAGCTCTACGTTTTGCGAATATATTGCCAGCTCGTCGAGCACGTCGCTGCGGCGGCGCAGCATCTTGTAGTCAGGAAACGTCTCGGGCAGCTGCGGCACGGCCTCCGAGAGGCACGGCTGTGCAAGGTCATAGCGGCCGCGGTCATAGTAGAGATTGCCGAGCTTCACCTGCGCGATTGCCTTGTCGATACCGTTGCGGGTCGACTTGGCGGCGGCGAGCTCATAGTTGGCTATGGCCTGAGTGGTGTCGCCGCGCGAGAGGTATAGATTGCCTATGGCATAGTAAATCTGGTCGAGATACTCCTTGTTGCGGTCGTAGCGGGTCATGCGCTTTAGAGCCTTGACCTCGGGGGCGATGTCGGCGCCCTGATACACTTCGCTCTGCTTTATGCGGGCGTTGAACTTGGTGCGGTAGCCGGCGGCGCTGCTCGATCCGGCCTTGGCAAAGGCCTTGTAAGCCGCTTCGGGTTGGCCGGTCTCTTCGTAAAGCTGACCTAAGAGAAAATTCAGGCGCGTCTTCTGGCTGCCCGATGCGTAGCGTATCGCCTCGGTCAGATAGGGGATGGCCTTCTCGGGAGCGCGCGAGCGTATGTAGTAGTCGGCGTAGGTGATATTGTAGAGGCTCTTGAGCTTGGAGGAGGTGAGGTCGTCGGGTTTCACGCGGGTGAGGATGGTCTCGGCCTCAAAGAGCCAGTCGAGCGCGCAGTAGCTGCGGGCCTGCCACAGCTGAGCCTCGGTGACGGTGGCGGGGAGCCACTTGAAGTGCTTGGTGATGTACATGAAGGTGGAGGCGGCGCCCAAGAAGTCGCCGTCGAGAAACTGGCTGCGACCCATCATGAGCCACGCATTGTGGAGGAAGGGATTGTACTCGTCGCGCTTCAGCCACTCCTTGTAAGCGGGGTCGTTGCCCTTGCCGGCCTTGCGGGCGGGGCGCTTCTTGATGCTGCGGAGCTGGATAGCCTTCTGAGCTTTCTCGATGGAGCGCTTGAACGAGCCTGAGGGCTGAGGGGCTTTCTCGTCGCCGCGGGCCTCGGCCGGATGCACGAAGAGGGTGCGCGAGTAGTCATCCTCATAGTTCTTCTCCATCTCCTTGAGGGTCTCCTTATAGTGCTCGTCACCGTTGTAATAGATATTATAACGGGTGATAAACGCCTGGTAGCGTCGCGTGGCGGCGGTGTTCTTCTTGGGCGTGCAAGAGGTGAGCGCGGCCGCAGCCACGCTCAGCACTATAAAGAGGATTGTCCATAGCCTGAGTTTCATCTATATAGTAACGCTCAGGAGGGGGTGATTATTGCCTCGGATTACGGTCAGCGCACCACCACGCGCAACGGTACGGAGTGGGTGGCGGTGACTATGAAGTATATGCCCGAGGGGAGCTGAATCTCCATGCCGTCAGTCACCTCGGCGAGCGAGGCGTAGATGCGGCCGGTAAGGTCGTAGATGCGGGCATCGTAGTGGGTGGCGCCGCAGGTGAAGCGCACTGTGCCGGCGCCGGGTGTCTCGGCGGCAAGGGGCATATCTTCGCCCACGGTGGAGAGGCCTGAGTGGGTGACAAATATGAGGTTGGACTCGGGGGAGCGATAGCCCAGGCGCACGCTCTGCACGGAGTAGGTCTCCTGATCACTGTCGGCAAATCCGGTCACCATCGCAAAGTTTTCCTCACACTCTATCTCCTCGGTCACGGTGGTGCTGCCTATGTAGCGGGTGCGGGTGAGGACGTAGTAGTCAATTGTCTCGCCGTAAGGCACTTCCCACGAAGCCATGTAGCTGTCGGCAGTCACATCCTGAGGCGGCAGAGCCACCACGGGGCTGAGCGAGGGAACATCCTCGCAACTGCCGCGCAGATAGATGTAGATACCGGTTCCGGCCAGGTCGCCGTCATATACATTGAGCGTGGCGGTATGCTCGCCGGTAGCGGTGGGGGTGTAAGAAATGTCGAGATAGGTGCCGGTGGAGGAGTTGGCGAGGCGGTAAGATACCGTGCGCGAGGCGGGCACGAAGAGGGAGCGGTCAGCTCCGGCCACCACTACCGATAGGTCTTTGGTGAGATTCTGACCGTGGAAGAGCAGTTTGGCCGATGCCGATTTACCTAATGCCACTTCGCCGAAGTCGAGGCTCATGTCCTGCACCGGGGTGATGAGCACGGGCACATCGCCGGGCTGCGGGGTCTCGTCGACCTTGAAAGGCTCGGTCTTCTTGTTGCCCCAGATATGATTGGCCAGCTCGGGGAAGTCGATGAAGGGGTTGCGGTTATTCTGATACATATACACATGCTCGTTGCGCATCACCTCTTTCTCGCTCACGGGGTCCATCTCGGCCCACTCCAGCAGCAGGTTCATGGCCCACGGGGTGAGGGTGGGATAGAGGTCGTTCTGCACCATGAATGTGTAGCGCCACGTGAGGTTCTGGTAGCAGGTGGCCATGTAGAAGTAGGTGCGGGCAAAGTCGCCTTTGTACTCGTCGGCGGGCTCAAACACCTTTGACGCGCCGCCACCTTGGCCGCTCACGGGGGTGCCCACTTTTACCAACCCGTTGTTGAACGACGCATTGGCCACCACGCCCAGCGGGTAATTGCTTTTGGCCTGATTGGCAGCGGCTTCGGAGGGGTAGAGGTGGTTGAGGTCGATATATGCGGGTATGTCGGTCGATCCGCCCCACCAGCTCTTGGGGAACGAGTGCTCGCGGTTGAGGCCGTAGAAGCTCGGGGCGTAGAGCGGAATGTCGGAATACATGTCCCACCACCGGCGCGAGTCAGGATACACGTCGGTCACCTGAAAGTAGCGGGGCAGGTCGCTGTATGACGAGATTTCAGTGTGGGGATTGATGATCTCGTAAGCGGCATTTTTCAGGTCGGCACCGCACTTACCGTTGAGGCGGTCATAGTATCCGGCCGGAATCTGAGCCGATGCGCCGAGTATCGTGGCGATAAGGAGCGCAAGCAGTGAAGCGGAGCGATAGTTGAGCATGGTATATGTGTTGGGTATCAGTGTTTTGTTACGTCTACTACCTGCGTGGGAGGCAGGGTGGAGTTGCGGCGCTCTACGGCGGTGATCACCTCGTGGGCGAGATGGATGTAGCTCTGCGCGGCCATTGAGTCGCCCATCGCTATGGGGGTACCGCGGTCGCCGCTGTCGGCTACCGATGCCACGAGGGGAAGCTGCGCGAGCAGGGGGAGATGGAGATGCTCGGCGAGCTTCACGCCACCTTCGCGGCCGAAGATGTAGTAGCGCTCATCGGGGTGCTCGGCAGGGGTGAACCATGCCATATTTTCCACGATACCTAATACAGGCACGTCGATCTTGTCTTCAAGGAACATCGCGATACCTTTGCGGGCATCGGCAAGCGCCACTTCCTGAGGGGTGGTGACGATGACCACGCCGGTGATGGCGAGGGTCTGCACCAGGGTCAGGTGGATGTCGCTGGTGCCCGGGGGCATGTCGATGACAAAGTAGTCGAGCTCGCCCCAGTCAGCATCGGTGATGAGCTGCTTGAGGGCATTGGAGGCCATGGAGCCGCGCCACAACACGGCTTTTTCCTTGTCGACCACAAAGCCTATCGAGAGCACTTTCACGCCGTATTTTTCGATGGGAAGGATGAGGGGACGGCCGTCGACATCGTGGATGTAGAGCTGCTCGTCCTCGATGCCAAACATTTTAGGTGCCGACGGGCCGAATATATCGGCGTCGAGCAGTCCCACCTTGTAGCCTTCGCGGGCGAGGGCTACGGCGAGGTTGGAGGCAACGGTAGACTTACCCACGCCGCCTTTGCCCGAGGCCACGCCTATGATATTTTTCACGCCGGGAAGCACGGGAGGATTCTCAGGGGCGGCCGCAATTTCGGTCACCACGTTGACAGTCACCTGCACTTCCTTGCCCACGTGGAGGTGGATGGCGGCTTCACAGGCTTTTACGAGCGACTTGATGAATGGATTGGTGGGCTTGTCGAAGCGGAGGGAGAATGATACGGTGTCGCCGTCGATGCGTATATCGTCTTCCACCATGCCGCTTTCCACTATATTTTTACCCGTGCCGGGATAGCGCACGGTGGAGAGAGCGTCGATTATCTGTCGGGGATACATTTTAAGGTATAAGGTATAAGTTATGAGTTATAAGGTGGGATTTATGATTCATGATTCATGATTCATGATTCATGATTTATGATTCATGATTTATGATTTATAAGTTATGGGGAGGGGGGATAATTTTTAATTTTCCATTTTAAATTTTCCATTTATCAAAAGCCTTGGA